>JAUNRO010000067.1 GCA_030544185.1 Propionibacteriaceae bacterium
AGGGCGGTGTCCTAGGCCGCTAGACGATGGGGACCGGACCGGGACAACTAGAGATGTTCAGCCGGGGTCTAGGCCAAACGGCTTTCCAGGCGGTCCCGCGCACCCCGGGAGCGAACGCCTCGCGGCGCCCGAATCCGGGCGTACGCCGAGAATCACCGCAGCACGGTGATGTGCACGTGATCTCGATGGTTGGCGGTGACGGAGCCGCGGTCGGCCATGAAGCGCCAGCCTTCGCGGGAGCGGGCGACGGACCAGATCCGCTGGTCCCAGATCACATATTCGACCTTCAGCGCGCTCGCGTTCTGCTGGGCCCAGGTGGCGACGCGGTTGCCCAGGCCGGAGTTCGTATAGACCATGATGTCCAGCGCCCGGCCAGACGGGTGATCGGGCAGCGGATCGGGGCGAACGCCATAGATGGTGCGCGCCTCCGGGAACTGCTGCTGGATCGCCGCGAGCAGCGCGGTCGCGTTCGGGGTCAGCCCGGGCAGGGTCTGGGTGTTCTGGGTGGGCAGGGTGTTGCTGAGGTATTGCGCGGTGACCCAGCGCACGGTCCCGTTCCAGACGACCTCGGCGCGGCCGTTCTGCTGGCGGCCGGTGACCTGGAGGGCGGAGCCGGTGGGCGCGACGCCGTATTGCGGGGCGCCGTCCGCCGCCGAGCCGCGCAGCGCGAGACCGGTGGTCGCATAGCGGGTCCCGACTGTGGGCGGCAGTGTGGATGCGGGCGGGCGGGGCACGTTGGCCGAGCCCGAGATATAGAGGCTGTTCACCCACGCGAGCCGGCCGTCGTGGATGATCTGGGTGCGCCCGTTCTCGGTGACGCCGGTGAGCCGCAGGGTCGAGCCGGAGGGGACGTTGGTGATGACGTCAAAGTCGGAGCCGGAGGTGGTGCGGACCATCAATTCGGCGGTGGCGGTCGCGGTGCTCTGCACCGGCGGCAGGCCGGGGCCGGCCGGAGTCGGTGCGGTCGGGCGAGCCTGGCTCAGGTAGCGCGTGGAGACCCAGCGCAGGGAGCCCCCGTGCACGATCTGGGAATAGCCGTTCGCCGTCACCCCGGTCGTCTCGACGGCCGTCCCGCGGGCCAGGACGGTCACGACCCGATAGGTGAGAGCGGCGCCGGTGCGGACGTTGAGGGCGGCGGTGGTGTAGGCGGAGCCGCGCTCGGCCGGTGGGGCCGAGTGGGGCGTGTTGCCGACGCCGACGGCGTTCAGGTAGGCATCCGATACCCAGCCTTGGCGCCCGCGGAAGGTGATCGGCATCCAGCCGTTGCGGGCGGGGCCGGTCGAGTCGATCCGGGTGCCGGTGGGTAGCGCGCCGATGATGCCGTGGTTCAGGCCAGGTCCGGAGCGGACGTTCAGGCCTGCGCTCGCGCGGACCGTGAACGGGTCGGCGGTGGCAGCGGCGGAGTAGGCCACACTGGCCACGGCTCCGAAGGTGGTGATCATCACAGCGGCCGCGCCCAAGGCGGTCGCCGAGCGCGCACGGCGTAGGAACTTCACAGTCTTCCCCTTTGGCGGCGGGTGCCACCGGTCGTGGTCGACGGGCGGCCAGGGCCACCCGATTCCTTGTGTGCCCGGCCGCGCACGGCCGAGCGTCACCCGCTCCCCAACGAGCGACAACGTGCCCAGCCGCTTCCCAACGCCTGGGTACGCCCCCTGTGGCATCCCGGCCGCTTCCCAACAACCGTCACACCAGACTCGGGGCTCACTGGAATCTAATCGTGACTCAATCGCAACTGCAATCGCGTGGAGTCTTTTCTGACCCACTGGCAACAGGACACGCCGCGGGCGGGGAGAAAATCACAAGGGCGTAGTTCGGAGGTCGGCTAGGTTCGAGGCATGGCCGTCGACATGACACCCGCCGAGTTCGACGAGCTCGTCACCGAAGCGCTGGACACGGTGCCCGACGAGCTTCTCGATATGGTCGAGAATTGCGTTGTCCTCGTGGAGCCAGAGGCCCCGGAGAACTACCCCCACGCGCTCGGACTGTATGAAGGAATCCCTTTGACAGAAAGGAATTCTTACTATTCGATGGCGCTGCCCGATCGCATCTTCATCTTCCGCAACCCGATCCTGCGGATGTGTCGATCCAGGGAGCAGGCGGTGCGTGAGGTGCGCATCACGGTGGTGCACGAGATCGCCCACCACTTCGGGATCGACGACGACCGGCTGCACGAACTCGGCTATGGCTGAGCTCCCGGCCACGGCCAGGGGAGTGCTGCGAGAAATATCTCGGGCGAAACTCTCAAGCGGTAGGTGAGGTTATTGGGTCACGACCCAGGTCTGCGCCGTCGAACTGACCCATGTCCGGGCCGTTCCAATCGCAAAGTCCGGTATCCATCCTGACTGCAATTCGGATCGCGACAAGGGCTTACTTGAGGTTGCAGCAGCGATTGCCTGGAGGGTTGCGGTGTCCGCGGTGACCGCCGCGACCACCAGCGTGCGGTAGAGGTGGTTCACCACGAGCGTCTCGCGTGTTTCGTGGTCGAAATCGGGCGCCGCGAGGACCACCGCGCTCTTGCTGCTGGCCGCGTCCTCGAGGAACGGCAGCACCTCCCGCAGCGTCTGGACCGGTTCCGCGCACACCAGCACCCGCGGGTTGTCGATCACGGCCCACCCCGTCGGGCGGTCGCTGACGAGCGAATCTGCTGCCAAGGGCGCGCCGAGTGGGGGCACAGACCGGAGGCGTACGCGCAGGGCGGTGCGCTCGTCCTCGCTCAGCTCACGGTCGCCGGTGGGAGCCGGGCGGGGATCGGTGACGTACGCCGGGGTGTCCCCGGCGTAGCCCGGAATGGGGCGATCAGGGGGGCGGGTGAGCTGTTCGGCGCGACGCCGGTTGCGCTCGCGGTCCCACAGCGCGCCGAACAGGATGACCGCGACGCCGACGGCCATCACGATGATCAGCCCGATCTGCCAGCCAGCCATCCGCAGCCCCCTCGTTCACCAAGTCACCGCCATTGTTCCAGCGGTGTCCGACAATCTCGGTCTCGCGGGCAGGCCGCAACGCAAGGGGCCCGGGGCGCCGTTCGGCAACCCCAGGCCCCTTGCTGGTGATCGGACTCACTTCTTGCCGTGCGAGAACAGCATCGTCTTGAGGGAGAGGATCGAGGTGACGAGACCCACCCAGTTGAAGCTGGACGAAGCGTGGCTCTGGCCGCCGCACGACCCGGAGTACTGCGAGCACGAGCAGCTCTGCTGGTAGCTGCCACAGGTGCGGGTGTTGCTGCAGCTGGTGTAGCGGTAGCCGGAGCTGGAGCACGAGCCGGAGCCGTAGTAGCCACCGGTCGAGGCATACGGCGCGGCCATCGCCACCGGCGCGCTGAAGGTCAGCAGAGCGGCGGCACCAGCAACGGAAGCGACAATTTTACGCGACATGATAACTCCTGCACTGAGTCATGGAAAGGATGGAGGTGGAACCCTTTTTCGCTCGCCCGCGTTGCGCACCACGGCTGAGCGTTTGTTAAGGCTAATCACTTATGGACGGGCGTGCCATGAGCGGGTTCGGAAGTTGCCGGGTAATCTTCCGGTTGCCATTGAGGCGCCCTCCTAACCATTGGTCCAGGAGCGTCAGAGCGGGCTGTGGCGCGCCTCAGCGGGTGGTCACCCGCTCGCGACCGGCCGTTGCGCTCTGCCTAAACCGCCAGTGCTGCGGCAGGGTCGAGACGGCGATCATGCGCCTCTCAGGAGGGGTGATCCAGCCCTCCTTGCCCCCGTCACCGATGCGCAGCGCAAATTCCTGACCGGGGCCGGGGTTGCCTGCCTGGCGGCGGGCCGAGCCCGGGGGTTAATAAAGGACTGCGAAAACGCGACGATATGCGCGGGTTTTTGGAGTTCCAATGGCAGGAATAGGTGAAATCTGCGCGTCCCCTTGGCACGCCGACTGGGTGCCCCCAGTGGGACTCGAACCCACGACCCGCGGATTAAAAGTCCGCTGCTCTAACCAACTGAGCTATAGGGGCCCGGCAAGCTTAGCTGAACCGGCCTCCCGGCGCTCCTCATGGAACCGCCGCGCCGACGGGATGGCCCTTGCTGGCCGCCGTTCGGCCTGAGCCTGCCCCACCAGGGAAATCCGGCGCTCGCGCCGGCCCTCGGTCACATGAAGATCTCCTCATGTCCACGTCAGATTTACCTCACGTTAACCTTGCACTCTCGTTCCATGACGCGATCCCGCCGCCCCCGCATCGCCCTCTATGGACACGACACCCAAGGCCTGGGCCACCTGCGCCGCAACCTGGTGCTGTCCACCGCCTTTGCCTCGGACCTCCCGGAGGGCCTCGGCGCGGAGGTGCTCCTGCTCACGGGGGCGAGCGAGGTCGGCATGTTCCCGCGGCCCGAGGGCGTCGACGCGCTCGTGCTGCCGGGCGTTCGCAAGGATGATCGCGGCCGGTACGCCCCGCGTTCCCTGCGGGGGCGGCTCAGCGACCTCGTCGGTTTCCGGGCCTCGATGATCACGGCGGCGCTGGATGCGTTCCGGCCGCACCTGCTGGTGGTCGACAAGACCCCGCGCGGGTTCGGCGGGGAGCTGGAGCAGGCGCTCCGCCTGGTGCGCGAGCGTGGGACGCACACGGTGCTCGGCTTGCGCGATGTGCTCGACGATCCCGCCGTCGCTCGGGACCAATGGCTCACCGATGCAGCCGATGTTGCCGTCCGGAACCGCTATGACGAGGTCTGGGTCTATGGCGACCCCGTCATTCACGATCTGACAACCGCCACGGGAATGGCCCCGGACGTCGCCGCGCGGACCCACCATCTCGGCTATCTCTCCGCCGACCGCATCTCTGAAACCGAACGCGCGCACCGGCCCGCCACCGACGGCCGCGACTATGTCCTGGTCATGGTCGGCGGCGGCCAGGACGGCGCTCAGCTCTCCCGGTTCGCGGCCCGGATGATCCCGCCGCCCGGGATGGAGCTGATCGTGCTGACGGGTCCGCAGCTGGCGGAGTCGGAGGTGCGCCGGGTGCGCCGCGCCGCGGCCGGGCGTCCCGGAGTGCAGGTCATGCGGTTCAGCCGGCACGGCGCAGCCTGGCTCGCCGGTGCCCGCGCCGTCGTCACGATGGGCGGCGCCAACACCGTTGCCGAGATCCTCGACACCGAGGTCCCCGCCCTGGTCGTCCCGCGCACCACCCCGCGCGCCGAACAGCTCGTCCGGGCCGAGGCGCTGGCCGAACACGGGCATCTGTCGTTCATGCTGCCCCAGGACATCACCACCGAAGCTCTGCAGGAGTGGGTCCACCAGGCCGTTGGCACCCACGTGGACCGCAGCCGCCTCGACCGCGGCGGCATCGCTGCCGCCACCGAGCGCGCCCGGCACCTCCTCCTCGACCGCATCTCCACTGACACCAGGAGCTCCCATGTCGCCTGAGACCACCCCCCGACGCATCGGCTATGTAGTGAAGTGCTATCCCCGGTTCTCCGAAACGTTCATCGTCCGCGAGGTCCTCGCTCGCGAGGCGGCCGGTGACGACATCACGATCGCGGCGCTGCGGACCACGACCGATACGCGGTTCCACGCCCTGTTGGCGCGCGTGCAGGCGCCGGTCAGCTGGATGCCTGTGGAGAGCCGTGGCTCCGGGCGGCTGTGGGACGCTATCGCGCGGCTCCGCCAGCTTCGCCGCGATGCCGGTCGCGGGCCCATCGAGCCCTTGGCGCTCGACGCGCTCTTCGACGAGGAGTCCGCCGTCGCGGCGCAGGCCGTCCACCTGGCCGCCTGGGCCCTGGAAAACGACCGGGAACATCTGCACGCACACTTCGCCTCGATCTCCGGGCGCACCACCCGGGTCGCCGCCAAGCTCGCCGGGTTGACCTGGACTCTCACCGCCCATGCGAAGGACATCTTCCACGAGAGCAACGACCCCGTCCGGCTGCGGGCGGTCCTGACCGATGCCGATGCGGTCGTCGCGGTCAGCGACATGACCGCCGACTGGATTCGCAACCTCGCCCCGGCGGCCCGGGTCGAGCGGATCTACAACGGCATGGACCTCGACGAGCTTCGCTATACCGCCCCCGTCGAGCGCCCCGCCCGCATCGTCGGAGTCGGTCGGCTGGTCGCCAAGAAGGGCTGGCCCGACTTCCTCACTGCGGTCGCGAGGCTGCGCGCCGACGGGCTCGACGTCACCGCCGACATCGCCGGTTCCGGTCCGCTCCAAGCCGGGCTGCGCCAACTCTGCACCGAGCTCGAGATCGATGACGCCGTCACGTGGCACGGGCCGATGCCCCAGCACGAGGTCATCGAGATGGTCCGGTCCGCGGGCGCCTTCGCAGCCCCGTGCGTCATTGCCGACGACGGTGACCGGGATGGGCTGCCGACGGTGCTGCTGGAGTCGATGGCGTTGGGCACGCCGGTGGTCGGCACCCCGGTCGCCGGCATCCCCGAGGCGGTCGTGCACGACCAGACCGGGCTCATCATCGACGAGCACGATCCCGACGCGCTGGCCGCAGCCCTGAAGCGGCTGCTGACTGACGCCGAGCTCCGCGTACGCCTCGCCGAAGCCGGCCGCGCCCACATCGAACGCCACTTCGACATGATCGACCAGGCCCGCCAGCTGCGGGCGTTGACCGAGTCCGTGCGTCCCGCGCCGCACACCGCGCACGGGACCGGAGCCGAGGTCATCTATGTCGTGACCGATCCCGGCATCCCGGCGTTCGGTCGCAAGGGCGGCTCCGCCCATGTCCAGGAGGTCCTGCACCAGCTCGTCCGGCGCTCGCGCAAGGTCACCCTCATCGCCGCCCGGCTCGGCGGGCCCGTCCCGCCCGGGCTCGAGAACATCGCCACGATCGAGCTCGGCCGGCCGAAGGCGAGCTCCCCGGAGGCGGCGGAACGAGCGCTGCAGGCGCTGGACCGCCAGGCCGCCGGCATCGTCACCGGGCTCGTCGCGGCCGCCCGTGCCGCCCGCCCCGCCGACCCCGCGCCGCTGGTCTATCAGCGTTATGGCCTGTGGAGCGCCGAGGTCCTCGAGGGTGCCCGTGCCGCCGGGGCCCGCACCGTCCTGGAGATCAACGCGCCCCTCATCGAGGAGCAGCGCACCCACCGCGCCCTCATCGACCATGCCACCGCGACCGACCTGACCCGCCGTGCGGTGCGCGCCGCGGATCTGGCGTACGCCGTCAGCGGCCCCGTCGCCCGGTGGGCCGAGGAAGTTGCCGGGCGTGCCGTGGAGGTGATCGGCAACGGCGTCGACGTGGACCGGTTCAGCGGCACGGCGGGCAGCGGCGCGGAGCCACCCACGGTGGTCTTCGTCGGAACCTTCCGGCCGTGGCACGCCCCGGACCTGTTGGTGGCGGCCGCCGCAGAGCTGCAGCGGCGCGCCACCCCGATCCGGCTCCTCCTCGTCGGCGACGGCCCGAACCTCACCGACACGATCGCCGCCGCCCAGGCGGCCGGGGTCGAGGTCGAGGCGACCGGACTCGTCGAGCACGAGGCCGTCCCGGCGCTGCTGGCCCGCGCGGACATCGCGTGCGCGCCCTACCCGACCGGCGAGGCGTACTTCTCCCCGCTCAAACTCATCGAGTATCTCGGCGCCGGCCTGCCGGCCGTCGCCTCCGCGATCGCCGACCTGCCCGACCTGCTCGGTCCGGACGAGGCGATCCTGACCCCACCCGGGGACCTCGACGCGCTCGTCGAGGCACTGGGGTTGCTCGTGAGCGATCCGGACCACCGGCGCGCGATCGGCCGGGGTGCCCGCGCCGCCGCGGTCACCCGCTTCACCTGGTCCGCGGTCGTCGGGCGCATGCTGGACTGCCTGGATGCCACCGAATCCGCTGCGGAGGAGGTTGCTGAGGAGGTCGCTGTCGGATGAGCCGCTCAAAGACCAAGCTCCGGGCCACGCCCCTGCGGCGTACGCTCGGAATTCTCCGCCCGCACCTAAAGGGCTCGGGCCGGCTCGCCGCGCTCGGTGTCCTCGCCGTGCTGGCCGAGGTCGCCGCCCGACTGCTCGAACCCTGGCCGGTCAGCTGGGTGATCGATGGCGTGCTGCCGGCGGTCGTCGGCCAGCCGATCCCTGGCGGCGTTCCGCGCCTGCTCATCGGCGCCGGCGTCGCCGTGGTGCTCGTCGCCGCGCTGCGGGCCACCGCGGCCTATCTGTCCACGGTCGCATTCGCCAACGTCGGCGCCCAGGTGACGACCCGGCTCCGCGCCCACGTTCACGAGCGGCTGCTCGGGGCCAACCTGGGCTTCCACGACCGGATGCGCTCCGGCGACCTCGTCACGCGGGTGGTCTCCGACGTCGGCCGCGTCCAGGAGGCCGGCGTCACCGCGGGTCTGCCGCTCATGGCGAACGTCCTCACCGTGATCGGCATGCTCGTCGTGGTCGTGATCCTGGACCCGGTCCTGGCGCTTGTCGTCGTCGGCGTCCTCCCGCTCATCCTCCTCTCCGGACGCTTCGCCGGCTCGCGGATCACCACGGCCTCCCGCGCCCAGCGCAAACGCGAGGGCGAGCTCGCCGGCGACGCCGGTGAGGCCTTCGCCGCGGTGCAGACCATCCAGAGCTATGACCTCAGCTCCCACCTCGGCGCCCGATTCGCCCAGGCCAACGTGAAAGGACTCAAGGACGGGGTCAAGGCCAAGCGGCTCTCCGCCGGGCTCGAACGCCGCACGGACCTGCTCGTCGGGATCGCCACGGGCGCAGTGCTCGCCATCGGCGGCTGGCGCGTCGTCGTCGGCGCGATCTCCCCGGGCGAGCTCGTGGTGTTCATCACCTATCTCAAGACGACCTTCAAGCCGCTGCGCGACCTCGCCAAACACACCGGTCGCATCGCCCGCGCCGCAGCCTCCGGTGAACGCATCGCCGACACCCTCGACCAGGCCATCCCCGTCGAGGACCGCTCCTGGGCACGCCCGTTGCCTCCGGTGCGCCGCGGCCAGCCCGCCGGCGCGGTGGACCTGCGCGGGGTGACGTTCGGTTATGGGAGTACGCCGGTGCTGCGCGGGGCCGAGTTGCACGTCCGGGCGGGGGAGCGGGTCGCGATCGTGGGGCCGAGCGGCTCCGGCAAGTCGACCCTGCTCAACCTCTTGCTGAGGTTCCATCAGCCCCGCCACGGCATCGTGGCGATCGACGGTCACGACGTGCAGGACCTGACGTTGGCCTCGGTGCGCGAGGCATCCGCGGTCGTCCTGCAGGACTCCGCTATCTTCGCGGGCGACCTCGCCGAGAACGTCCGCCTCGGGCGCCTCGATGCCACCGACGAGGAGATCGAGTGGGCCCTGCGGGCGGCGGCGCTCGGGTCACTGGTCGACAGCTCCGAGCTGGGGATCCATCGGCTTGTCTCGGAGAAGGGGTCGACATTGTCCGGCGGCCAGCGCCAGCGGCTCGCGATCGCCCGCGCATTGCTGCGCAACCCGCGGCTGGTCCTGCTCGACGAGCCCACGACCGGACTCGACGAGGCGAGCCGCCAGGAGGTGATCGCGGCCCTGCGCCGGCTGTCGGCGGGACGGACCACGATTCTCGTCACCCATGACGAGGACCTGCTCGCCGGCATGGATCGCGTGATCGAGATTCGCGAGGGAACGTTCGTCGAGCGACCGCGGAACGGTTGGGCGGTCGTCCGCAACTCCGAGCCTGCAGGAAGTGGGGCAGACGCATGAGCGTGACCGATGCCGATGTGATCCGTGCCCATCCCTCGCTGCCGGCGCTGGAACTGCTGCTCGACCCGGCTGCGTTGCAGGAGGCGACTGTGCGTCTTGGCGGCGGGGGCCTGCAACTGGACCGACTGCGCCTCAAGCCGGGCGCCTCGGTGACGGCGATGCTGCGCCCGGTCTCGGGCCGGGGGCCCTGGGTCCTGGCCCGTGGACTCGCCCGCAGGCCCTGGGCGACCAAGCGGCAGAAGGATCTGCGCGCGGCCGAGGAGGCCGGACTGGCGAGCTGGGAGCTGCCGGCCGAGCGGCTGGTGCTGGTGCCGGCCGCAGCCGACCGGCAACTGAATGGGCTGGCGGCGCTGCGGCCGGACACCGGTTGTGCAGTGCCGGCGGTCTATGGCCGCAAGCCCTGGCGGGTGCGTGGCGGCCGCATGCCGGCCCTGGCCGCGGCCCGAGCAGGGCGCACGGGCAACGGCTCCCGCGCCCTGCCCGCCGACGCCGACGAGATGATGACCGTTCGCACGCTCTCGCACAATCCCGCTCGTCGCTGGGTCGGGCTGGCCGAGGCGGGGGAGACCCGGCGCGTGCTGCGGCTGCACAGCGACCGGCCGGCCGAACAGCTGTTGTGGGTGCCGGGCCGCGACTGGATGCCGGGTGACCCGCTGCCTGTCCTGCTCGCGGACCCGGCGCACGTCCACATCGACGCGCTCCTGGGCGATACCGAGCTTCCGGCCGCGCTCGGACCTGCCGTCGACGGGCTGCGCATGATCCACCGGCCGTGGGGAGAACGGGCCGCCGCTGTGGTGGCGGCCATTGCGGACCGGCTGGCGCGAGTCCCGCAGGAGCCGGCGCACGGCGACCTCACCCCCGACCAGGTCGTGGTCGGTGCCGACGGCACCACCGTCGTCGACTGGGATCGGGCGGGCCGCTGGCCGGCCGGATGGGACGCCGCCACCTGGACCGCCGGCATGATCGTGGCCGGTTGGCACCCGGCTGGGTCCTGCGCGGTCCCGGACCTGAGCGTTGAGCCGGTGGTGCTGGCCGCCGCTGCGATCATGCGCGGGTCGGAGCCGTTCCGCCGGCGGGAACCGGACTGGGCCGGCCGGATCGAGGCCCTGCTCGCGCACGCCGAGCTGGTGCAGTCGTGAAGGCCGAACTGGCCCGGGCGCTGGCCACCGGGGTCAGCGTCAACGGCCAGCACTGGCGGGTGACCCGAGCCTGGCCCGCCTCCCTCGACGATTCGGCGCAGGGTTATGTGCTCGAACTCGCCGGCGCGGACGGCCGTGTCCGCGGCGCCCGGCTGCGTGGCGGCCTGGTCGAGCTCGGCTCCGACGGTGCGCTGCCCGCGCTCGATCCGCTGATCGCCCAGGGGTGGAGCGTGGTCGCCCACCGGCTCGGCAAGCGGGCGGTCCTGCGCCGCAACGGCGCCGGGAACTTCCGCAAGCTCGCCACCCCGAAAGCCACCAAGCGCGCCGTCGCCCGGGCCGATGCCGTCGAACGGCTGCTGGGCGCAGTGCCCGGCGTACCGCGCCCACCCGGTCGTGTCGGCGTCGACACCACGACCGGGACGATCGACCTGGCCCCCGCCCCGGGGATCGGGCTGCGGACCCTGCTCACAGACCCCGCGACCACGAAATTGCGTGCGCGGGCGGTCGGGCGCCGCCTCGGCGACGTGCTTGCCTCCCTGGCGACCATCGAACCCGCCTCGGGGGATGTTCGCGCTGCCCGATTGCCCGAACACCGACTGACCGACGAGGTCGCCGTCCTGGAGCGCTGGATCGTATCCGCCTGCAGTCTCGCGCCGCTCTCCGCCGATGACACGCGCCGGCTGTGGCAACAATCCGATGAGGTCCTGGGCGAACTGGCGCGCGCAGGGCAGCGGCAGAAGCTCGTGCTGAGCCACCGCGATCTGCACGACGGGCAGGTCCTGGTCGCCGAGGACGGCACACTGACGCTCCTCGATTGGGATACCGCGGCGTGGGCCGAGCCGTGTCTCGACCCGGCCAACCTGCTCGCGCACTTCGACCTTCTCGCCGAGCAGCGACCGGATGCCGCCGAGCTGGTCGCTGCCGCCGCCGGCGGGCTCCACGAGAGCCTGGCCGCCGCCGGTCATCCCGCGGCGAGCGATGCCGCGCGCCTCGAGCTGTTGCGCCGCGCCAGCGCCGTTCGAATCCGTGCGGTGCATGCCTTTCGAAGTGTGCCGGACCAGTGACGTCTGGATCCCGCCGTTCGGCGGCGACCTCGCAGCACGAACTTTGACCTCGATGCGCGACCGTCGTCCTCGCAGCATGCCGTTCCCGTGAGGGTCCGCGCGCGGTGATGTCCTCGCAGCACGAACTTTCACCTCGCAGCACGCCATTCACTTGAGGGCACGCATGCACGTCCCTGAGTGGACCTCGTGATGCGAGGTGCCACTCGTGATGCGAGGTGGCGCTTGTGAT
>JAUNRO010000068.1 GCA_030544185.1 Propionibacteriaceae bacterium
ACCTGCATTGCGCGGCTCACCCGGTGCAGCCGGTCCAGATAGTCCTCCAGCTCGGTCCTGGTGTTCGGGACCGGCCCGAGTGCATCCGGATCGGGAACGGCATAGCGCGGGGCAGGGACGACCCGGCGTATGCACTGGGCGACCAGCTGTCGCATCGCCGCCTCCCGAGACTCCAGATCGGTGCGCAGCTCGCGTGCCTTGTCGACCAGTCCGCGGGCCTCGCGGCGCTCCACGCCCCCGACGATGAGATCGCGTTCGAAGCGGGCCGCCTCGATCTCCGCGGGCCCGATCATGCCGCCGATGTCGCCCCCGCGATCGAGCCGCTGGACCAGGTCGTCGACGCGTCCGGCCAGGTCGGTGAGCTTGGCCTGCGGCGCGGCCCGCAGCCCCGCGGGCTCCAGCGCCACCTGATCCCGGATGCGCTCGACCTGTGCGCGCAGCTCCCGCAGCCGGGACGCGATCTGATCGGCATCGGGGTCCAGGGCGAGCCGGGTCCGCAGCTGGGCGGCCATGGCATCGGAGAGCCGGCAGGCCTCGGGCAGCGAGACGGAGAGGCCGGACTCGCCCAGCGTCGACGCGTCGCCGGCCTTGTCGGCATGGCCCGCGAGCAGGGACGGGTCCAGGGTGGCATCGAGGCGGCCCCAGATCAGCGCGGCCATCCGCTCGCGTTCGGTCAGCCCGACCCGGCCCGAGTCCCACGTCGCCAGCAACAGGTCGAGCCGGTCCTTGACCGCCTTCCACAGCGCAAGCGACAGCATCATGTCGCGGGTGAGCTGCGCCCGGTGCGGGGAACGGAGCACCGCCGCGTCGAGGAGATCGAGCTCCCGCCGCCGGGTGTCGACCCACGTGTGCAGCTCGCCGAGATAACGTTTCGCCTGCTCCGGGTGCAGGGGCACACCGAGGCGGCCCGGGGCCGTGGGGGCGACGATGGCGCGGGCACGGGGCGACGGCTGAGCGGTCATGGTTGCCCACCGTAGTAGCCGGTGGGGACAGACCTGGCGGGCGCCGTCATGCGTACTCCCGCAGCCGCAACCGCACGCCCAACAGCGCGCAGGCCAACGCGATCAACCCGCCGATCCCCGTGCCCAGCGCGGCCCCCTGGAGTGGCCCGGCCTGGCTGTCCAGCCAGGACCGGCCGTGGCGCACCGATCGGCTCATGGATTCGGTGGCGACCCGGTCGAACGCGGCGAACCGGCCACCGGCGGTGGTGGGGCCGCTGCCCACCGCCAGGTCCCGGGCCTCGTCCCAGCGCCCCGCCCCGGCGGCGGCCCGGACGTCGCTGTGGGCGCGGACGTAATGGTCCCACGGCGCGCGGAGCCCGTCGCCGGACACCGTGACCCGCTGCAGGGCTGCGGTGGTCCGGTCGGCCGCGGCCTGCCACGGCTGGTCCCCGTCCGGGCGGTCGTTGCGCTCGATGAGCGCGATGGCCTCCTGGGCGCGGGCGTCATAGGCGTGCCCGCGCGCAGCGGCGGTTTCTCCGAACGGCACGAGGTCGTTGCGGGACGTGAGGTCAACGAAGTGGTTCGTCTGGCTGGTTGTGGAGATCGCCACGCCGAACGCGACGGCCACGGCGATGAAGGCGGCCAGCAGTCCGAGGTTCAGCAGTCGACGGAACCGGATGGCGGTGAGGACACCGGTGACGGCCAGCGCGGCGAGGGCGAGGATGCCGGTCACGACGAGCGGCCAGCTGGGCACCGGGGCGGTCTGGCCGGCGACCCGGTGGGTGTTGATCTCGACCAGGGACTCCAGCGGCGGCAGCAGGCTCTGGCGGAGGTGTGCACCGGCTGCCACGAGCGCGGCCTGCCCGGCCGGGGTGTCGCGACCCACCCGCGCCTCTTCGAGGTGGGCGGCATAGAGGTCGAGGTCCCGGTTGAGGTCGGCGAGTGCGGGCCGGTCGGCGGGCACTGCCTCCGCCGCCTCCACGAGAGCGACCCGGGTCCGGGCCAGTGGTTCTCGATAGTCGGTGTCGCCGGTGCCCAGATAGCCGTGGGCTGCCGTCGCGTCGGCGTTGAGGAGGTCCGTGCGGACGGACTCCACGCGGGCGAGCTGGTCGAACGAATCGGCGGCCCGCGCGAGGGTGTTGTGGCCGACCATCAGGGTGACGCTGCTCACTACGGTGAACGCGATGACGGCGAGCACCGTGACCATCAGCCACACCCTGAGCAGGGCCGGTGTGGGGGTCTTGAGGTCCTCGGGGCGGGCGACCGGGGGGCCCGCGGGGGCCTGCGTTTTCACGACCGCCTTCGTGGGGCCGGGTGCAGTGGCGACACCGGTGCCGGCCCGGCCCGCCGACGGGCCGGTCGCTGCGGGGCCGCCCGTCGGCTGCGGTGCAGCAGCGCTCACGGGGCGTCCTCGGTGGGTGCGGGCGGCTCGGTCTCGTCCGCAGCCGGCCGGGTCACGCGCGTCGGGATATCGAACTCGACTGCGTCCTCGTCATCGTCCTCGAAGTCCTCCGGCGCCACCAGCGGCTGTCCCGGCGCGGGTTGCAGAACTGACAAGTCCGGCAGTTCGTCATCGTCATCGTCGAGGTCCATGATGTCGAGGTCCTCCGGCACGAGTGTGCGCAGCTCCTCGAGGGTGGGGGCGTCGACGTCGCGCAACCGCCAGGCGTGGGCTCCGATCGCGGCCTCCAAGCAGTTGCGGGCGAACCGGCCGTTGCCGAACGTCGAGTCGCGCTCCTGCTGCGCGAGGATGTCGGTGAACCGCGCCACCGTCTCGTCCGGAGCGTCATAGTCCGCCTTCGTGACCATGCCCGAGAAGATCTCGATGAGTTCGTCGTCGGTGTAGTCCTCGAACCCGATCGTGGTCCGGAAGCGGGAGCTCAGACCCGGGTTCTCGGCGATGAACACCGCCATCGGCACCGGATAACCGGCGACGATCACGACGAGGTCGTCGCGCTTGTCCTCCATCTCCTTGACCAGCGTGTTGATCGCCTCGGCGCCGTATTGGTCCCCCGACAGCGAATAGGCCTCGTCGATGAAGAGCACACCACCGACCGCCGACTTCACGATCTCGGCGGTCTTGATCGCGGTCTGACCCAGATAGCCGGCGACCAGCTCGGAGCGGTCGACCTCGACGAGCTGGCCCTTGGACAGCAGCCCCAGCGCCCGATAGATCCCGGCCACCAGCCGCGCGACCGTGGTCTTGCCGGTGCCCGGATTGCCGACGAACACCAGGTGGCGGGTCACGGTCGGGCTGGTCAGCCCCTCCTTGGCGCGCAGCGCCTCCACCCGCAGCATGGCCGACTGCTTGTGGATCTCCTCCTTGACCCGGGTGAGTCCGGTCAGCGCATCGAGCTCGGCGAGGAGTTCCTCCAGGCTCCGCGGCTCCGGCTCCTCGGCGGCCTCCTCCTCGGTGGCCGCAGGAGCGGCATCCTGGGTCGCGACCGGGGCCTCACCGGCGCCCGGCGGCGTGGCCGGCTGGGGCGGGATCCCCGCGGCGTACGGATCGGCGGGCGGAACCGCGGGCGGTGGAGCGGTCGGAGTGGATGGAGATGCGGAGGGCGCCGGCAGCGGAGCCCCGCCTGGCAGGCCCGGGAACGCGCCCGGGCCGAGGGGGAGATCGGTGTCGAGATCGAGACTCGAGCCCGGCCACTGCTGCTGGATATCGGCCTGCTGGCGGCGCACGCTCTGGTTCAGCTGGTCGAGGACGTTGCGCAGGACCTCGGGGGCCTGACGGGCGAACTCCTGCGCCTTCTGTCCGGTATGGGCCGCGAGATCCTGGGCGCGCTGGGTGTGCTCGGCGAACCGACGTTCGGGCGTGCCGTCCGAGCCGATCACGGTCCCGGTGGCGGGGGGCTGGGAGAACGAGTCGCTCGAGCCGGGATCCGGCGGGGACGGCGGGACCGGCGGGGGCATCGATCCGGTCAGCGCGGCGGCCGACAGCTGGGCCGCGGCGGCGGCCTGGGCATTCCCGGCGACCCGGGCGTTGGCCTGGCCGAGCGCGCAGGCCGCGGTGCAGACGTCGGCGAGGACCTTGGCGTACGCCGGGGCCTGCGCGGGGCGGGTCATCACGAGCTCCTGCAGGGCCGTGGTCGGGGCACCGCGCCAGCGCCGCCCGTGCTGCGCCATCATCATGAACCGTTCGGCGCTGGGTTCCTCACCGACCTGGTCGGCCCAGTCGACGAACGCCTGTTTGCCGGACTCGGCGACCGCTGCAGCGAGCGCCATGCCCTCGTGGCGCGCCAGCTCCGGGTCGAGCCCAGCCGCATCAGCGACGACCGCGAGCCGATCCAGGACCTCGCGCAACGACCCGGTCGGCCGGTCGGTGGTGGGCGGGTGATCGGTCATCGTCCAAGCCTCCTGGCTCACAGCGGGAATGTCGGAAATCGGGTGTGGATCGGCGGTCAGGGCAGGTCGAGCGGGTTCGCCGGAGCATTGGGCGGACCCGCCGGCGGGACCTGTGGCGCGGACGGCGGTGCGATCGGGCGGGCACTGGCCTGCAGATCGAGCTCGCCGCCGCTGGCCTCGTGGCCGAATTTCGCGGTGAGGAAGCGGCCGTGGGCGATCAGGGCATCGGCGTCGGCCCGCGCGACCGCGTCGAAGATCTTGTCCATGGTGCCGCCGAGCAGGTCCAGCTGGTCGATCAGCAGCATCAGCGAGGTCTTGCCGTTGTCGATCGGACGGCTGTCGGCCCAGTCCCGCGGCAGCCGCAGATAACCGCCCAGCGCCTCGGGGAGATAGTCGGTCGCGGTGGCCATCACGGCGTACGCATCCGAGCTGCCCAAGCCGACCGACTTCATCCGCGGCAGCGTCTCGCGGATCATCCGCGCGACGCGGTTGACCCGGGCCAAGACGAACGGGTGGAGCTTGGCATCGCGGGCCAACTGCTCAGTGCGCTCGAGCGCGTTGAGGATGTCGTGCTCGCTCGGCACCGCCGGTGCCGTCGTGGCGCCTTGGGGTTCCAACTTCTCGTTGACCCCGCGGACCCAGTCGAGGAATCCCATGTGCCGCCTGTCCGGTTCTGCTCGTGGTGTGTGGTGCTGGTGGCGCTGCGGGTGGGGCCCCTCAGCGCCAGTCGGTGCGAGGCTCGGCCTGCGGTGGCGCGCCCTCGAAGTTCATCGACCCCGAGGCCAGCCGCTGGTCCTGCTGGGACACCCGGTTGAGATAGCTGCGCGACTTGTCCACCTCGTGCTCCAGCACACCGATCGTCTGCGCCATGTTGTCCAGCGCCTGCATCTTGAACTGGTCGATCGAGTCCATCGTTGCGTAGATGTTCGCGAACGCGTTCTGCAGTTGGGGCAGGCCGATCGTGGACTCCGCCGCGCCCTTCTGGATCGCCGCGGAATTCTGCTTCAGCGCCAGCGACGTCTGCTCGATGATGTTCGAGGTCGTGGTGTTGAGAGCGGTGATCTGGTCGAGCACCAGCTTCTGGTTGGTGAGTGCCTGGGACACGATCACCGCGGTGCGCAGCGCCGACATCGTCGTCGTCGACGCGCGGTCAACGCCCTTGATCAGCTCGAGGTTGTTCTTGATGATGATGTCGATTGCCAGATAGGACTGGATCGACACCGCCAGTTGGGTGAGCAGGTCCTGGTGCTTCTGGCGGACATAGAACAGCACGTCCTGGCTCAGCGCCTGGGCCTTCTCCGGGTCGCTCATCTCCACCTCGGCGATCTGGGCGGCGAGCTTCGCATCGAGCCGCTCGGCGATGTAGATGTATTGGTTCAGCCGGCCCATCGTCGCCCAGAGGTTCTGCTTCTCCATGTTGAGCGCGACATTGTCCTTGGTCAGCTCGTCCTTGCCGTTCTGCAGGGCGTGCAGCAGACCGTTGAGATGGGACTGGGCCGACTGGTATTTGCGGAAATAGTCGACGATCTTGTCGCCCATCGGGATCATCCCGAGGAACTTGCGCACCCCGGTCGCCTGAGACGGGTCGAGGTCCTCCACGGTGCGGCGCAACTCCAGCAGGGTCTTGCCGATGCCCGAGCCCTGGGCGATCCCGCCCTCCTTGAGGGCCTTCACCGGTGCGTTGAGCAGCCGGTTGGAAGTCTCTGCGGCCTTGCGGATGTCGGCGTCGCCCATGTTGCGGACCGCGGTGGCCTGGGCCTCCATCTCCGGGGACTTCGGCTGGGCGGAGGTGAGCGCGGACATGAAGGCGTCCACCTTCTGGTCCAGCACGGGAACCTGCTCGGTCTTCACCGGGGGCGCCATCCGCGGCGCCTGCGTGGCTGTCACCGGGGCCGGGGCCGGCGGGGCCTCCAGGGTCAAGACGTTGTCCGTCCCGGCGGGCGGAGCCAGCGGAGCCGGCTGGGCGGCGGCGCCTCCCTGAGCGGCGGATCCGGCGCCGTCATAGGACGGGAAGGGCGGCTGATTGCTCATAAAACCTCATCGTCGTCTGGTCGCGCGGGTGTGTCGTCGTCAATGTACCTGTCAACCGGGGCCAGCGCCCCCTGGCCCTGCCCTGCGCATCCCTGGCGTACGCCGGTCTCCCCGGGTTCGAAAGGAAAGGCCACGGGAGCCATTGATCAGATCCCTTTGACGTGACACCTCAGTCGGCCAAGGGGAACCCACGGATGCCGCGCCAAGCGAGCGTGGCGATCAGCGCGCTGGCGTCCTGGGCCGACAGGTCCTGGCGCAGCTCGCTCACCCAATAGCGCGCACCCACCTGGGCGAGACCCACGAGCGAGATGCCGAGCAGCCGGGCGTGCTCGGGCGGCATGCGCGTGTCGTGGGCGATTGATTGGCCGATCGCCTCGGCGAGATCCTGGTGCGCCTGCCAGATCCGCTCGGCGACCTGGGGCTCGCCGATCAGATCGGACTCGAAGACGAAGCGGAACTGTTTGCCGGACTGCGCAACGAACTCATAGAACGTCGCCAGCGCGGCACTGACCTTGTGGGCGTTGTCGGTCTCACCCGCGATCGCCGACCGCACCAGTTCCACGATCTCTTCGGCGGCCCGGTCGACGAGCGCGAGATAAAGGTCGAGCTTGGACGGGAAGTGCTGATAGAGCACCGGTTTGGACACCCCGGCCGCCTCGGCGATGTCGTCCATCGCGGCGTTGTGATAGCCCTTCGCGGCGAACACTCGGCCCGCCACATCGAGCAGTTGCAAGCGGCGCTGATCACGCGGCATGCGGGTCGGACGGGGAACTGCGCCGTTCTCCCCGGGGGCTGGGTGCGACATTGCACAGATGCTACCGGTGAGTCACCGCCCGGGCCATGGTCCGCGGCCCCGCGCTCCGTTCGTGTCGGGGAGGCGCCGGATCGCGGTCGGGTCCCGCCGGGGGAGTTGGCTGTGGCGATTCGGCGACGATGCGTCCCGAATGCCCACCGGCGGCACCCTGAGTGGGTGCCGCCGGTGAGGGTGTCGGGGTGTGGGCCACCAGCAGCTGTGGCTGTCGGCCATTTCTTGCAGTTAGGGTCTATTTGACGGAGAGCGGCCGGCCCGGCCGGCCGCTTCGTGCAGAGGCCGAACGTTGTCGGCCGACCTGATTTACAGAGGCCGAACGTTGTCGGCCTGCGGGCCCTTCGGGCCCTGCGTGGTCTCGAATTCCACTCGCTGGCCCTCGTCGAGAGTCCGGAATCCGGTGGTCTCGATCGCGGTGTAGTGGACGAACACGTCGTCATTCGGGCCGCCGCCGTCGACGGCGATGAAGCCGTAACCCTTTTCGGCGTTGAACCACTTGACGGTTCCCTGTGCCATAACTTTCTCTTCCTTGTGATGCTCCGGGCCCGGGCCGATCTCCGGGTCCAACTGCCGGAATCCCTCGGCGACTGGCTGCACCGTTGTTGGACGGGATCCCTGAAAGGCAGGTATTCACCACCTTCGCACACAACGCGTCCCTTCGGAACCGGCAGAGTAAGAATTGTCTATAAACCGTCATTTCTGGTGCCGTGGTCAGCGCGCTCGGCCTGGACACACGAAACGTGTCAGTGGGCTCTGCTTGGGTGGTGGTCGACAAGGAGGAGCATGACTGGATTCATGGTGGAGCACTCTGCCCGGCCAGTGGCTGCGGCCCCGGTGCTCGATTCCGACCAGCACGCGGTGGTCGAGCACGCGGGCGGTCCGCTGCTGGTGCTGGCCGGGCCGGGGACTGGGACGACGACCACCCTCGTCGAGGCGGCGGTGCGACGGATCCGGGCGGGGCGGGCATCGGGGAGTCCGCGGAGTCCGCTCGTGCTCACGTTTTCGCGCCGGGCGGCGGCGGGCTTGCGGATGCGCATCGCGGCCCGGCTGGGACACTCCACCGCGACCCCGCTCGCGATGACCTATCACGCGTTCTGCTTCGCCTTGCTGCGGCGGTTCTCCACGCTGGTCGAGGAAGGGCCCGGATGGCGGGTGCTGACGGCGCCCGAACAGGAGTTCCGCGTGCGCGAGACGCTCGCCGGCCTGGATCCGGAGTCTCATCCGTGGCCGGATTCGGTGGCCGGCGCGCTGGGTACGCGCGCGTTCGCGGGCGAGATCCGTGCAGTCCTGGCCCGCACGCGTCAGCTCGGTCTCGATCCTGAGGACCTGGTGGACCTGGCCCGCGAGGCCGGTCGGCCCGAGTGGGCGGGCGTCGGCCGGTTCATGGCGGAATACCTCGATGTGCTCGACTTCGAGCAGGTCCTGGACTATCCGGAGCTGGTGCACCGGTGCCGGATCCTGCTGACCGAGCCCGGGGTCAGGGAGTTGCTGCGGGCGGATTTCGACGGTTTCCTGCTCGACGAATACCAAGACACCGACGTGGCCCAGGCCCAACTGGTGGCCGAGCTCGCCGGTCCAGGCGGTGACGTGATCGCGTTCGGTGACCCCGACCAGTCCATCTATGGCTTTCGCGGAGCCGAATCCCGGGGGATCTTCGATTTCCCCGAGCTCTTCCGCACCGCGACCGGCGACGCTGCGCCGATCAGGGCGCTGGGACCTCGCGCCGGTTCGGGTCCCGGATCGCGCACGCGACGCGACGGGTGGCGCAGCGATTGCCGCTGGCCCGGCCGCTGGCACCCGAGGTGCGCTCCGCCTTCCGGACCCCCGAGCAGGACCCGGCCACCGGGCGGGGGCGGGTCGAGGTGCGCGTGCACGAGTCGGCCGGTGCGGAGGCGGAGCACATCGCCCACCTGCTGCGCCAGGCACATCTGCGCGAGGGGATCGCGTGGGGGGAGATGGCGGTGCTGGTGCGCTCGGGCCGACGCAACCTGCCCGGGGTGGCCCGGGCCCTGACCGCCGCCGGGGTGCCCATCGACGTGGCGGGCGACGAGATCGCTCTGTCCGCGGAGCTCGCGGTGCGCCCACTGCTGCTGGCCCTCGAGGTCGCCCTGCAGGCCGGAGGGCCCGACGTCGATCAGGCCTCCCGGCTGTTGCTCTCACCCCTGGGAGGTCTCGACGGGCTGGGGCTGCGGCGCCTCGGTCGGGCCCTGCGCCAGGCCGAGCGCGCGGAGCTCGCCGGCCTCGGCGTTCCCGAGCTGTCCGGTGAACTGATTAGGCGTGCGCTCACCGATCCCGACTGGCTCGCCGACTGCCGGGAGTTGCTGGGCGCGGAACAACCAGAGCTGGCCAGAACCGCCGACCTGGTGATGCTTCTGGACCGCGTGCGTCGACGGATGCTCACCGATGGCACCGCCGAGGAGGTCCTCTGGGAGTTGTGGGCCGGCACGGACTGGCCCGAGCGGTTGCGTCAGCAGGCGCTGCGCGGGGGCGACGGCGGCCGACGCGCCGACCGGGACCTGGACGCCGTGTGCGCGCTGTTCGACATCGCCGCGCGCGCCGAGGAACTGGTGGGAGCGCGTGGGGTGGCGGGATTCCTCGCGGAGGTGGAGTCGCAGCAGATCCCTGCGGACACCCAGCGCGAGGCGGACCCGCGGGGCCGGGGTGTCCGGCTCATGACTGCGCACCGGGCCAAGGGGCTGGAGTGGCGCCTGGTCGTCGTGGCCTCCGTGCAGGAGGGGGTCTGGCCCGACCTGCGCACGCGAGGCTCCCTGCTCGATGCAGACCGATTGGGCCGTGTCGGTGCCGATCAGAGTGCCGGGCTCACCGAGCCGCCCCCGATGTCGGCCCGCCTCGCCGAGGAGCGGCGCCTGTTCTATGTGGCGTGCACGCGGGCCCGGGAGCGGCTCATCGTTTCGGCGGTGGCCGGCACCGAGGGCGAGGGCGACCAGCCGTCTCGGTTCATTGCCGACCTCGGCATCACGCCGGAACTCGTGCCGGGCCGGCCCGCGCGACCTCTGACGCTGTCCGCCCTGGTCGGTGAACTGCGCCGGGTCAGCGTGGACCCGGAGGCCAGCCCGGCGCTGCGCGACGCCGCGGCCGTCCGCCTGGCCAGGCTCGCCGACGCCTGCGACGACGACGGCCGGCCCTTGGCCCGGGCGGCCGATCCAGCGCTGTGGTGGGGCATGCGGGAGACGACTGCCACCGAGGTCCCCGTGCTGGCACCGCGGGAGCCGGTGCGCATCTCCGGATCCGCCCTGGGTGCCCTGCTCGGGTGTCCTCGCCAGTGGTTCCTCAGTCGACAGGCGGCTGGTGAGCCCGGACGGCAGACGGCCGCGGGGACCGGTGATGTGCTCCACGTGCTGGTGCGCCACGCGGCGGAGGAGGAAGTCCCCGCGACCGACCTCATCGACCATCTCGACCTCGTGTGGGACCGCCTCGGCTTCGAGGCCGCCTATCTGTCCGCGGTGGAGCGCGCGGACGCCGAAGCCATGCTCGAGCGGTTCGCGACCTGGGCTGCCGCCAACGATTTCCGCCGGTTGCTCGGGGTCGAGGTCCGGTTCGAGGTGGAGGTCGAGGTGGGTGGCGAACGCGTGCTCCTGCAGGGCACCGTGGACCGCCTCGAGCAGGCGCCGGACGGGCGACTCCATATCGTCGACTTCAAGACCGGGCGCCGGGCCCCGGACAAGCGCGAGTTGCCGACCCATGAGCAGCTGGGCGTCTATCAGCTCGCGGCGGCCGTGGGGGCCTTCGACACGTTGGCCCCGGGGGAGCGGCGGCTGGCGGGCGCGGAGCTCGTCTATCTCCGCTTGCCCGACGGTGGGGACACCCCGTTTCCGAAGGTGTTCCCGCAGGCCTCGCTGTCCGACCAGCCACACGTGGCGAGCGACCCGCCGGAGATCCACGAGGCCCACCCGACCTGGGTGCATGCCCGGGTTGCGGAAGCGGTCCGGATCCTGCGCGACGAGGAGTTCGCTGCGCGCGTCGGTCCCGCCTGCAAGTGGTGCCGGTTTGCCTCCAGTTGCCCGGCACGTGCCGCCCAGGTGGTGTCATGACGAGCCCGACCAGTGTGTTCCGGCGCCGGCTGAGCGATCCCGCCGAGCTGTCCGAGGCCCTCGGCATCCCGTTCTCCGAGCAGCAGCTGACCGCCATCACGGCGCCGCCGGAGCCAGCGGTGATCATCGCCGGCGCCGGGTCGGGAAAGACGACCGTCATGGCGGCCCGGGTCGTCTGGCTGGTGGGCACGGGGTCCGTCCGGCCGGAACAGGTGCTCGGGCTGACATTCACCCGCAAGGCCGCGGGCGAGCTGTCGGAGCGCATCCGCACCGCGCTCGTCCGTGCCGGCGTCCTCGACACCGACGGGGTGGATGAGGCAGGGGAGCAGGTGGTGATGACCTATGACGCCTTCGCTGCCCGCCTCGTGTCCGAGCACGGCCTGCGCGTCGGCGTCGACGGTGATCAGACGATGATCACCGGGGCCACCCGTTATCGTCTCTCCGCGCGCGTGGTGGCCAACGCCGCCGGGCCGTTCGAGTCGCTGTCGCGCCTGCGTCCGGTGTCCCTCATCGACCGGGTGCTCAAACTCGATGCAGACCTCCAGGCACACCTGGTCGACCGGGGCGCGCTCGACCGCCATGCCCGGGAGTGGCGCCTCGCCTGGGCGGAGGCACCACAGTGGCGCGGCAAACCCTATGCGTCGGTGCGCGATGCCGAGGCCGCTCTGGCGGAGCGCCTCGAGCTGGCGAGCCTCGTCAGGGACTACCAGCAGCTGAAGCACCGGCTGGGCGTCGTTGAGTTCGCCGAACAGATGGCGGTGGCCGCGCGGCTCGTCCGCGACGTCCCCGAGGTGGCGCGGCTGGTGCGCGACCAGTTCCCGGTCGT
>JAUNRO010000069.1 GCA_030544185.1 Propionibacteriaceae bacterium
CACGATGGGCGGTGGACCACGAACCTCGTCCGGCCTCGCCCTCAGCTCCGCGGCATCGGGAGCTCGACGATGACCGATGTCCCCCGCCCGGGATTGGAGTCGATCTGGAGCGAGGCGCCGATGAGCGCACACCGTTCGGCGATGGAGGAGAGCCCGAAGTGATCGGGCTGGCCGGGGCTGAACTCGGCGCCGACCGCAGCCGCGCGCGGGTCGAAGCCGATCCCGTCGTCGCGGGTGGCCAACACGACCGCGCCCTCGGTGCGCAGGAGCGAGACCTCGACCCATGAGGCCTCGGAGTGCCGCAACGCGTTGGAGATTGTCTCCTGGGCGATGCGAAACAGCGCGGCCGCGGCGTGGTTCGACACGTCCTCGAACGCCGCCTCCTCATCGGCGACCAGCTCGATGACCTGTCCCGGGGCGGTCTGGACGAGCGTCTCGACGGCCGCCACCAGCCCGTGGTCGTCGAGCACCAGGGAGTGCAATCCGGTGATCGCGGCGCGCGTCTGGGCGTACGCCAAATCGAGCAGCGACCGAGCCGCAGCGATCTGGGCCCCGACCTGACTCACCGCGGCCACCGGGTCGCCGCCGAGCGACAGCTCTGCGGCGTTCAGATGGAACGAGATCGACGCCAGCGCCGTGGTCACACCGTCGTGCAGGTCGAAGGCGATCCGGCGGCGCTCCGCCTCCTGGGCCGAGATCGCCTGGGCGATCAGCCGGTCGCGCTCGCCATGGTGGGCATCCACGGCATCCCGCAACTGCTCGGCGCCGAGCCGCAGGCCCATGAGGTCCGCGATCGGCTGCCAGCGCCGGAGGTCCTCCCCGGAGAACGGCTCCTGGCGGTGCAGGGCGACGACCGCCATGGTCTGGCCGTCCAGCGACGGGGCGGGCAGGCACATCCGCGCCACGGAACCGGTCTGCCCCAGCCCCAGCAGCATCCGCAGGTCCGTGCTGCGTGGTGAGTCCGCGGCCATGTGGATGGCGTGGCCGTTGACCGCGACCTGGCCGACGAGCCCTTGCCCGGCGGGGACGCGCAGGCGACGCTCCACGACGGCGCGCGCCGGAAACGCCCCACCCACCCGCAGCGAGGTCCCGTCGAACAGGAACACGATGGCCCCGGCCGCCGAGGTCGCGCGCGCCCATTCCCGCGCCACGACGGGCCACACCGGCGTACCCACCCCCGTCAGCAACTCCACCAGCGCGAGGCTCAACGAAACAGCCCTTCCCGCAGCGCCACCGCGACCGCCGAGCCGCGATCGGAGACCTCGAGCTTGCGATAGAGCCCGCGGACATGCGTCTTCACGGTGTCGTCGCTGATCACCAGTTTGCGCGCGATTGCCTTGTTCGACAGACCGTCGACCAGCAGCGACAGCACCTCGGACTCGCGCTGGGTGAGGCCGCGATCGGCCCCCGGCCACGCCTCGCCGGCACTGATCCGCGCGGCCGACATCGCTACGCGCCCCGCGAGGGCCGGATCGATCACAACGTCGCCCTCCAGCACCCGATGCAGATGACGGACGAGCTCGTGGGCATCGATCCGCTTCAGGATGTATCCCGCAGCGCCCGCCCGCAGCGCCTGGAACAGATAGTGCTCGTCCTCATAGGCGGTGAGCAGGACGACCTTCAGCCCGGGCCGCTCCTGGTGCCAGTGCGCGACCAGGTCGATCCCGCTGCCGCGCCCGATCCGCACATCGCACAGGACCAGATCCGGCTCATGCTCGGCCACCGACTCCTTGGCCTGGGCCTCGGTGGTGGCGGTCGCCAGGACGGTCACGTCCTGGGGAAAGTGCGTCAGCATGGCCTGCAGGCCATAGAGCACCATCTCGTGATCGTCGACCAGGACCGCCCGGATTGGCGTCATGCAGGCCACCCTAATCACCCCCCTCAGGGTGAGGGGCAGTGTCCGCGAATTCACCCCGGAGCCACCCCTGCGGGGTGATGCTGGAGTACGCCGGATTGGGCTTTCCTTGAGCCCCAGGCACGTCCAAGATTCCCCGGAAGGCCGGCCCATGTTGACCGAGAAGACCACGCTCACCCAGTTCCTGATCGAGACGAGGCGGCACCATCCGCAGGCGGTGGGCGACTTGAACGCGCTCATCCACGAGGTGGCGCTGGCGGTCAAGCAGATCTCGGTCCGCGTCGCGCAGAACCCGTTCCGCAGCGGCGCGAGTTATGACGGGGAGAACGTCCAGGGCGAGCCCCAGCACCGCCTCGACATCGATGCGAACAACATCCTGATCAACGCCACCGAGTGGGGTGGCCAGGTCGCCGGAATCGTTTCCGAGGAACTCGAGGAGGCTTATCAGATCCCCGGCCGGTTCCAGCGCGGGAAATACCTGCTGTGCTTCGATCCCCTCGACGGGTCCGGCAACATCGATGTCAACCTGACGGTCGGCACCGTGTTCTCCGTGCTGCGCGCGCCGGATCCCGGCCGGGCGGCGACGGCGGAGGACTTCCTGCAGCCGGGTTCGGCGCAGATCGCCGCGGGCTATGCCGTCTATGGCCCGGCCACCGTGTTCGTCGTGTCCGTCGGCACCGGCGTCCACGGTTTCACCCTCGACCCCACCCTCGGCGAGTTCATCCTCACCCACCCCAACATCCGGATCCCCGAATCGCCGAACGAGTTCGCGATCAACGCATCGAACAGCCGCTTCTGGGAGCCCGGCATCCGCCGCTATGTCGAGGAATGCCTCGCCGGCACCGGCGGCCCCCGGAAGGCCAACTTCAACATGCGCTGGATCGCCGCCTGCATCGGCGAAGCCCACCGGATCCTCATCCGCGGCGGCGTCTATCTCTATCCGCAGGACCGCAAGAACGCCGCCCAGGGCGGGCGGTTGCGGCTGCTCTATGAGGCGAACCCCATCGCCTGGCTGATCGAGCAGGCCGGCGGGCGCGCGACCACGGGCCGCTGCCGGATCCTCGACATCCAGCCGACCGATATCCATCAACGGGTGGGACTGATCTTCGGCGATGCGGCCGAGGTGGAGCTCATCGAGGCGTACCACCGCGAACTCGACGAGGCCGGCGAGAAGGAAGCCGCCGGTCGCGACATCCCGCTCTATGGCTCACGTGGCCTGTTCCGCTCTGCCTGATTGTCCCGAGGAGTACGCCCATGTCCGAGCGCCATCCGATCATCGTCGCCACCGGTTCCTCCGGGGCCGGCACCACCACCGTCAGCCGCACGTTCCAACAGATCTTCCACCGGGAGGGCCTGAAGTCTCATCAGGTCGAGGGCGACTCGTTCCACCGCTGGGATCGCGCGGAAATGAAGACCGAGATGGCCCGCGCGCACGAAGAGCACTTCATGCTCAGCCACTTCGGGCCGGAGGCGAACCTGTTCCCCGAGCTCGAAGCGCTGTTCGACACCTATGGGCGCACCGGGACCGGGCGGACCCGGAAATACCTGCACGACGAGCTCGAGGCCGAGCCCTATAACCAGCCACCCGGGACGTTCACGCCCTGGGAGGACATCCCTGGCGGCACGGACCTGCTGTTCTATGAAGGCCTGCACGGCGCGGTCGTCACCGACGACATCAATCTCGCCAAACACGCGGACCTCATCATCGGCGTGGTGCCGGTCATCAACCTGGAGTGGATCCAGAAATTGCACCGCGACCGGTCCGCGCGGGGCTACACCACCGAGGCCGTCACCGAGACGATCCTGCGGCGCATGCACGACTACGTCTATTACATGTGCCCGCAGTTCTCGCAGACCCACGTGAATTTCCAGCGGGTGCCGGTCGTGGACACCTCCAACCCGTTCATCGCCCGGACCGTGCCGACCGCGGATGAATCGATGCTGGTCATCCGGTTCAACTCCCCGCACGGCATCGACTTTCCCTATCTGCTGTCGATGCTCCACGACTCGTTCATGTCCCGGCCGAACACCATCGTCTGCCCGGGCGGGAAGATGGAACTCGCGATGCAGTTGATCCTCACGCCGATGGTCTGGCGCCTGCGGGAGCGGCAGCTCGCCGCGATGGCCGAGGACGACTGAGCGCGCTCCTCGAGCGGTGTAAACGTGGCGCCTCTAAACGCCGCCTGTCTTTGCGCGTACGCCGGCGGCGGATGAGCCTGCCACAATGGATTCCATGATGGTAACCATGGATCGCGCGGGCCGCATCGTGATCCCCAAGGACGTGCGTGAGCGCCTCGCTCTGGAGCCTGACGCAGAGTTCGACGTCACGCTGGACGGCGATGGGATCCTCCTGACGCCCGCCCGGCACCGCGGTCGACGCATCGTCGAAGTCGATGGCTGGCCCGTGATCGAAGCCGCTCCCGGACTGAGCGTCAGCGACGCTGACGTCCAGCGCTGGCGGGACAATGACCAGCGCTGAGCGCTGGGCCGTGGACACGAGTGTCGCCGTCGCTGCGCTCGACTCCGGGCACACCGCACATGGGGCTTGCCTCACGGCGGTGCAGGACAACCGACCCGCTTTGGCCGGGCACGCGGCCTTTGAAGTGTTTTCTGTTCTGACGCGCATGCCGGGCGCGATCCGGGTCGACCCCACTGATGCCGCCACGCTGATGCAGCGGGTCTTCCCACACCTCGCCTGGTTGAGCCCCGACGGCCACACGCAACTCCTGCCTCGGCTGGCCGTCGTGGGCATCAGCGGCGGCGCCGTTTATGACGCGCTGGTCGGTGCGGCTGCCCACGAGGCAGGGCGCACCCTGCTCACCCGCGACCGCCGCGCGCAACGGACCTATGACCTGCTCGGTGTGGCATACCAAATGGTGGGTCCCTAGGAGCCCAACTCACCGGCCAGGGCCAGCGCACGTCATCGACAAACCCATAGCTCACCTCCGCGTCCAACGCGCAAGCCGCGTCCGGCAACCGGCCGGCTCGAGAACGCCGTGGCTACGCTGAGCGCATGAGCGAGCCCACCCCGCGCCCGGCGGATCACCGGCGGGAGGTGCTGGCGCTGGCGATCCCGGCGTTCGCGACGCTGGTCTCGGAGCCGCTGCTGCTGATGGCGGACTCGGCGATCATCGGCCACCTCGGGACGACCCAGCTGGCCGGGCTCGGGATCGCGGGGAACATCGTTGCGGTGTTGGCGGGGCTGTGCATCTTCCTCGCCTATGGCACCACCGCGACGGTCTCCCGCCGGCTCGGCGCGGGCGACAAGCGCGGCGCGCTCACCGGCGGCATCGACGGGATCATCCTCGGGGCGCTGATCGGGATCGCGATCGCGGTGACGCTCCAGCTCGTCCACCAGCCCCTGATCGGGCTCTACGGGCCGACCCCCGAGGTCGCGGCGCAGGCCTCGGCGTACCTCCGCATCGTCTCCCTCGGCTTCCCGTTCCTGTTGGTCATGCTCGCCTCGACGGGTGTGCTGCGCGGCCTGCAGGACACCAAGACCCCGCTCAAGGTCGCGATCGGGCTCAACCTCACGAACATTGCGCTCAATTTCTTGCTCGTCTATGGCTTCAACCTGGGCATCGCCGGTGCCGCCCTCGGCACCGTGATCGCCCAGGCCAGTGCGGCGGCGATCCTGGTCACGGTCGTCGCCCGCGGCGCCCGGCGCGAGGGCGCGGCGGTGCGCTTCTCCCCCGGCGGCATCCTCGCCGCTGCCAGGTCGGGCGTCTGGCTGATCCTGCGCACGGCGGCGCTGCAGACCTCGATCACGGCGACCACGGTCGTCGCGACCCACCTCGGCCCGACCGGCCTGGCGGCCCACCAGGTGATCAACTCGCTGTGGCTGTTCCTCGCGTTCGCCCTCGACGCGATCGCGATCGCCGCCCAGGCCATCGTCGGCCGCTATCTCGGCGCCGGCGACGCCCGCACCGTCCGCGAGCTCGTCGGCATGATGGTCCGCTGGGGGGTGTGGTTCGGCGTGCTCCTCTGCGCGATCTTCCTGATCGCCCGGACCTGGATCCCGGTCGTGTTCACCCCCGACCCGGCCGTCCGCGAGCTCGTCGCCACCGTCCTCATCGTCGTCGCGCTCCTGCTCCCGCTGAACGGGATCGTCTTCGTCCTCGACGGGGTCCTCATCGGCGCCGGCGACGCCCGCTATCTCGCGATCGCGGGCACGATCGTCACCCTGGCGTACCTCCCCTTCGCCATCTGGGTCGACCTCAGCGGCAAGTCGCTGGTCTGGCTCTGGGCGGTCTACGGGATCTCCATGCTCGGCCGCGGGATTGCGCTCGGGCTCAGGGCGCGGGGTACGCAGTGGATGCGGCTGGGCGCGTGACAGCCCGGCCGCAGGGTCACTGTCAGTTCCGCAGCCGGCGGTCTGCGGGATCACGATGCTTGGTGCCTGGAGGTCAGTGCTGACCGAACGCCGCCCGGAGCATGTCCTCGCGATCGGCGAGCTTGATGGTCGCGGCCCCGTGCTCGGCGCCGAGATCGTCCTCGGCCTGGCGGATGCGGTGCCACTGGGCCCAGTCGACGGGCTCGATCCCGGCGGCCGCCAGGGCCTCGCGGATATCGGCGCGGGCCGCCACCTCCCGGTGTTTTGGATCGGCCAGGCGCGCCAGCAGCGTGGCTGCGGTCTCCGCCGCATCGCCCTTGTTGGTGCCGATGACGCCGGTCGGGCCACGCTTGATCCAGCCGGTCACATATTCGCGCGCGTCGGTGCCCGGAACCTCGCCGGCCTGATTGGGGATCAGGCAGGCATCCGGATCGAACGGAAGCCCGGGGATGGGCTCGCCGCGATAGCCGATGGCACGGATCACCGCCTGGGCCTCGATCCGTTCGTCGACGACGTCCTGGCCCGGCACTGCGGTCCGGATCTCCACCGCACTCACCCGCTCCGGTCCCTCGATCCGCGTCGCGACCGTCCAGAAATGGAAGTGCATGGCCTTCCGCGCCGGCTCCGTGGCGGACTCCGCGCGTTCCTTCGCCTCGCGGAACAGCCGCAGGTTCGTCGCCACCTCTCGCGGATGGTCCGGGTTCTCGGCGAGTGACTCATCGGGGGTGTGCAGCACGATCCGGGTGTCGGGCAGCGTCAGCAGCTCACCCAACTCCACCCGGGTGAACTTCACATGCTCCGGTCCCCGCCGGCACAGCAGGTGCACCTGGTCGACCTGGCCGTCGTCGAACTCCGCGACCACGTCCCGCGGCATATCCGTCTCCGCCAGCAGCGCGGTCGGCTGCAACGAGATCCGGGCGACGTCCAGCGCCACGTTGCCCGCGCCGATCACCACCAGCGTCGCGGTGTCGTCCAGCTCGGTGGGCTTGAGCACATCGGGGTGACCGGAATACCAGGCCACGAAATGTGCAGCGCCCAGACTTCCCGCGAGCTCCTCGCCCTCGATGCCGAGGTCCCGGTCATAGCGCGCGCCCGTGGCGTACACAATCGCGTCATAACGCGCGAGCAGATCCTCGCGGGTGACTTCCTTGCCGACGTGGACGTTGCCGAAGAAATGGACGCGCGGGTCGTCGAACACCCGGGCCAGCGCGCGGGAGACCGTTTTGGTCTTGGGATGGTCGGGGGCGACGCCATAGCGCAGCAGGCCATAGGGCGCGGGCAGCGACTCCAGCACATCGACCCGCTCGACCGCGGCTGAACTCAACAGCGCCTGCACGGCATAGATGCCGCTCGGTCCGGCACCCACGACCGCAATATGGTGACCCACCACTCGACCCCCTTGTCGGTTCGGGCCTATTCAAGCGCATGATTAAGCACAAACAGAACAGGCCGGCCTCGACGGAGGCCGGCCCGGTGTCAGTGATCGGTCAGCGATCCTCGCGCATCGCCATGATGATCGGGGTGAAGAACACCCACGCGAACCCGATCACAGCGGGAATGATGATCCACAGGTGATAATCCATCGTGCTGCTCCCACTCGGCGCGTCCTCGCACACCGGACGTTCCGGCCCCTGGCACCGACTCACCGATGATTCTAGCCAGGAAAGCGCCGCGGAAGCTCCCCCATGCCGAGGTTCCGCTCCGCGAACCATGAGGTAGAACAGAACCCATGACCACGAACCCCACCGAACCTCGCTCGCTGGACTGGGTGCTCCGCCTGTGCTCGATCGATTCGACGAGCCGCCTGTCCAACCTGCCCGTGATCGACCTCGTGGCCGACCAGGCGCGGCGGCTGGGCCTCGATCCCAAGGTCTGCCCACGGCCCGATAATCCGGAGAAGGCGAATCTGCTGGTCACCGTGCCAGCCGCCGATGGGTCGACGGCAGGCGGGGTCGTGCTGTCGGGGCACACCGATGTGGTCCCGGTGGACGGCCAGGCGTGGGACTCCGATCCGTTCGCCCCGGAGGTCCGCGACGGACGGCTCTATGGGCGCGGAACCTGTGACATGAAGGGGTTCATCGGGGTCGCGGTGGCGGCGCTGCCGGACATGATCGCCGCCGACCTCGCCGAGCCGATCCATCTCGCGCTGTCCTATGACGAGGAGATCGGCTGCATCGGTGGCGACCAGATCGTGAAAGACATCGCCAATCACGGCCTTACGCCGCGGGCGGCGATCATCGGCGAGCCGTCGAGCATGCGCGTGATCACCGGCCACAAGTCGGTCAACCTCGCGCGGGTCACCTTCCACGGCAAGGCGGCGCATTCGTCGCTGACCTCGGCGGGGGTGAACGCGGTCGAATATGCGGCGAAATTCATCACCCATGTCCGCGGCCGGGCCGAGGCCTGGCAGGCCGAGGGGCCGTTCGACGATGCTTTTGAACTCGCCTATTCGACGACCGGCAGCAACATGATCACAGGGGGCATTGCGACCAATACCGTGCCCGAGCTCTGCGTCGTGCATTGCGAGTTCCGCACGATCGGGGCGGTCAACCCGCAGACGACCATGGCGGAATATGAGGCGTACGCCCGGGAACTCGAGGGGCAGATGCGCGCGGAGGATCCGTCGGCGTCGGTTGAGTTCGAGGTGCTCGCGGCGGTGCCCGGCCTCGACACCCCGAGGGGTGCCGAGGCGGTCTCGCTGGGCCGCGAGCTCGGCGGGCTGCCGTCGGATGACAAGGTCACCTATGGCACCGAGGCCGGGCAATTCGCCGGCGCCGGGATCGAGGCCGTGGTCTGCGGGCCCGGGGACATCGCCCAGGCGCACACGGCGAACGAGTGGATCGCGCTCGATCAGCTCGTTGCGTGCGAGGAGTTCGTCACCCGGCTGATCGAGCGGCTCTCCCGCTGACGACCTCCGGGGTCAACCGTTGGCGAGGAAGTCGAGCACGGTGCGGTTGAACTCCGCGGCGTGTTCGATCTGCAGCCAGTGCCCGCAGCGGTTGATCAGGACCAGCCGCGAGTCGGGGATGAGCTGGACGAGCTTCAGGCTGTTCTCGAAATGCACGACCCGGTCATCGCGACCGTGGAACAACAGCGTCGGCGCCTGGATCGTTGCGACCTTGGCGTGATCGAGCTCCACGATGGCGCGCTTGCCGATGCCGTCGATGAAGTTCTTGTTGTGCTCCGGGTGTGCGGCGACCATGTCCGCGCGGGCCTGGATGAGCTCATCGGTGGCGAAGGCCGAGTCGAACGTCATGACGTCGACCAGATGCCGCATGGTCTCGAAGGTGGGCTCGCGATAGCCCTTCTGCAGAATTTTCAGGCCCTCGGAGAGCCCGCCCGCGCCGAACAGGCCAGGCGCGCCGTTGGAGGCGCCCATCGTGATCAGCTTGGTCACCCGCTCGGGATGCTCATAACCGAAGCGGATGGTGGTGCCGCCGCCCATGGAGTTGCCGATCAACGACGCGGTGTCGAGTTCGAGCGCGTCCATCAGGTCCGCCACCGTGCCGGAATGGTCCCGGTCCTGCCAGGTGACCGGATCGGATTCGCCCCAGCCGGGCATGTCCGCCGCGATCACCCGGTAGTGCTCGGCGAGCGCGGGAATGTTGTTGGAGAAGTTGGACCAGCCGGTCGCGCCCGGGCCTGAACCGTGCAGCAGGATCACCGCCGGGGCGTCGGCGGGCCCGGCCTCGTTGACCTGCAGGGTCCAGCGCCGGGTCTGCACCATCCGGCTGGTCGATTCATAGGACAGTTCCATGGAAATCCTCTCTGGGGATCAGCTCGTGCGCGCGGTGAGTACGCCGAAGCCGGCGATGAATTCCGGGAGGGCCCGGTAGTAGCGGTCGGTCACCCGATAGGCACCCGCCGCGGCCAGGGCGCTCACCGCGGCGACCCAGGCCCGGACCTCGTGGGAGGAGTTGCCGGCTTCGGTCGTCATCATGTCAGGGTCATAGGAGTCGAAAACGACGGGATCACCCGCGGCACACCGCTCCATGAACTGCAGATCCCAGTCGGGATTGAGGTCCAGGATCGAGGCCCGGCCCGCGGCGAAGTCGGCGGCCGCGTCGATGACCCGCTGCTGCCGGGCAGCCCGCGCCTCCGGCGTGGGGTTGCGTCCCGCCAGCAGCATCGCCCGCTGCTGGTCGTTGGCGGTGGCCCACTGCGGGACCGGCGGGTCATGGCTGAGCCCGCCGGAGGCGATCAGCAGGATGCGCTCGGGCCGCGCGTCCGCCCAGCGCCCGATCGCCTCACCCAGCAGCCGGATCCGCTGCATCGGGCTGAACGGCGGGGCAACCCCGTTCACGAACACCGGGATGACCGGGACCCCTTCGATGCCTCCGAACAACGTCTCCAGGGGCTGCACGGCGCCGTGATCCAGCGCCATCCGGTGCGACACGGCGACATCGACGCCATCGGCCAGGACCGCCGCGGCCAGGGACGCGGCGAGTTCCGTCGGCACCGGCAGGTCGCCGGTGGCGCTGCCATAGTCGCCGATCCCATAGGCCGCGGTGCCGATGCAGCAGGTGGGCATCAGGTCATAGAAGAACCCGTTGTAATGGTCGGGGGCGAACGTGATGATCAGCTCGGGATCGATCTCCCGCACGAAGTCCCGCGTCCGGTCGAACACGCCGACCAGTTCCTCGGTCACGCCGGGCGAAGGCTCCACGTGATCGATCAGCGGGCTGTGCGACATCGCCACCAGTGCGAGGCTCATCGCAGGCTCCCGTCCACGGTCGCCGACATCGCCCGGAACAGGGCGTCGAGGGCGCGCGACGCGTCCTGCGCGAGGCAGGCAGCGGCGACGAACCGGTCGGGACGCAGGAAGACCACGCCCATTCCGCGGGTATCGAACCAGCCCTTGAGACTGCCGTCGAGGTCGCCGACGACCAGGGAGCCCGACCCGGCGTACTCCTTCTCCGCCCACGCGCGCTGAGTCTCCGACATGAACGCCACGCGCTTCGCGCCGAGGGCATCGAGCCGGCGCAGATCGGCCTCACTGAGGAGGCGGGCCGGGTCGTTCCCCCAGGCCGCGACGGTCCACCAGGGACCGATGGCGTCGTCGAGCAGCATGCCGGTGCCCTCGGCCGTGGCGACCTTCGGCTGGATGAACTGCAGGCCGACCGGGGAGCGCTTGTCGACGGCATTCTTGACGGTCATGAACCGGCTCGTGCGCTTCGGAGCGGATTCGCCGGGCTTCATGGTGTCGGGCTCGACCACGACGCCACGGCCATAGCGGGGCATGGGCTTGAAGCGCATATCGGTGAAGTATTCCTTCACCTGCGGCGACAGGTTCAGCACCCGGGACGCGGAGTCGCGCAGGAATGCAACGGCCTTGTCGGTGGGCTTGATGATCGTGCCGAAGGTCATCGACAGGTCGATCATCGCCTTGGCGTGATCGCGGCGCTCGACGTCATAGGTGTCGAGCAGATGATCCGACGCCTGTCCTGCGAGCACGGCGGCGAGCTTCCAGGCGAGGTTGGTGGCGTCGCGCATCCCGGAGTTCCAGCCCTGGCCCATCCACACCGGCATCAGGTGTGCGGCGTCACCGGCGATCAGGGCGCGGCCCTTGCGGAAGCCGGTCGCGATGCGGCCGTGGTGGGTGAAGACGCGACGGCGGATGACGTCGAGCCGAGACGAATCGGGGACGTGCTCGCGCAGCAGGTCGGCGACGAAGCTGTCGTCCTCCACCTTCTCGCTGGGCTCGTTGTCGAAGAGCATGAACTCCCAGCGGCGGATGCCGTGCGGCAGGCCGATGGAGA
>JAUNRO010000070.1 GCA_030544185.1 Propionibacteriaceae bacterium
CGGACGCTGGGCTGTTTCCAGATCGAATCGCCCGGCCAGCGTGAGCTGATCGGCAAGTTCGGCCCGAGCGACTTCACCGACATCATCATCGACATCTCCCTGTTCCGCCCGGGACCAGTGAAGAGCGACATGGTCCGCCCGTTCCTCGACGTGCGCCAGGGTTGGGACACCGCGCGCTATCTGCATCCCGACCTGGAGCCCGTCCTGCGCGAAACCTGCGGCGTCGTCGTCTTCCACGAACAGGTCATCGCGATGATCGCGATCCTCACCGGCTGCAGCCTCGCCGAGGGTGACGAGGCCCGCCGCGCGCTCGGCGACCGCGAGGCCCTGACCGGCCTGCAGGGGTGGTTTCGCTCGGCGGCGTTGCAACGGGGGTACGCGGAGCCGGTCGTCGAGGCCGCCTGGGCGGTGCTGGCGGGGTTCGGGTCGTTCGGGTTCTGCAAGGCGCACGCCGCGGCGTTCGCCCTGCCGACCTATCAGTCGGCGTGGCTCAAGACCCACTGGCCCGCGCACTTCCTCGCGGGCGTCCTCACCCACGATCCCGGCATGTATCCCAAACGCCTCATCCTCGAAGAAGCCCGCCGCAGCGGCGTCGAGGTGCTTGGCCTGGACGTGAACCGGTCCGCCGAGACCTATCGCGTGGAGCAACTGGCCGGCCGGTGGGGCATCCGGCTCGCTCTGGCGGAGGTGAAGGGCATCTCCAGTGCCGAACTGGCGCGGATCACCACGGGCCGGCCCTATCGCTCGCTCGCCGACTTCTGGAACCGCGCCGATGTGTCCCGGCCGGTCACCGAGCGGCTCGTCCTGGCGGGCGCGTTCGATCGCCTGCACGAGATCCGCCCCGCGACGAGCGTGCAGCGCCACGGCCGGCTCACCCGCCGCGACCTGCTGCTGGCGGTCGCCGACCTCGACCGGGACACTCGCGCCGCCAACCGGGCCTCGCGGGCGCGGGCGCGAGGCCTGGGCGGCGGACCCCATGGGGTCCAGGCGATCCAGCTGCCGCTGGACTTCGACACCGACCGGGAGATCACGGCCTCGGGGCTGTCGGAGATGACCGATGCCGAACGTGTCCGCGCGGAGCTGAGCGTGCTGGGCCTGGACGCCAGCCGCCACGTCGTCGACTTCTATCGCCCGATGCTCGAGGCCTTGGGCGTGAGCTGGTCGAAGGACCTCCTGCGCGTGCGCCGCCGCAGCCATCTCCTCGTGGCCGGGGTCAAGGTCGCGACCCAGGCCCCACCGCTGCGCTCGGGCCGGCGCGTGGTGTTTCTCACCCTCGACGACACGACGGGGCCGGTCGAGGCAACGTTCTTCGACGATGTCCTCGGACGGTGCGCGCGAACGCTGTTCGAATCCTGGCTGCTGGTCGTGCAGGGGGATCTGCGCCGCACCGGCCCCCGCGGGGTATCCCTCCGGGCCCACGGCTGCTGGGACCTCGGCGCGCTGTTCGAGGTCTGGCGCAGCGAGCACGAGCTCACCGGCGACCCCGCCCGCGCGCTCGCGGCGGTCCGCGACCTGCTGGGCGAGGCGCCGCAGCAGCGCGGGCCGTGCGGCAACCGCGCCCCGGATCACCACACGTACTAGGCTCGATGACACAAAGGAGGACGAGAATGAGCGAGTTCCAGCAGGTGGGTTCGGGCAATCGTCGCCCGGCAGGCCGGCGTCGCCGATCGATCGCGCAGCAGTGGCTCAATGAGCTGCTGGTGACCCAGCTCACTCTCCGCGGCCCCGGGCTCAACGTGGTCGATCTCGGTGGTGGCACCGGCGGCATCGCCGCTGCGCTGGCCGGCGCCGGGCACACCGTGCTCGTGGTCGATCCGTCGCCCGATGCGCTCGCCGCCACCCAGCGCCGCGCCGCGGAGGCGGGGCTCTCCGACCAGATCCGCGCCATTCAGGGCGACAGCGGCACGCTCGCCGAGGTCGTCCCGGACGGATCGGTGGATGTGATCGCGTTCCACCTCGTGCTGGAGGAGCGCGCCACGGTTGCCGAGGCGCTGACCGCCATGGCGGCAGCACTCAAGCCCGGCGGTCTGCTGAGCATCGTCATCAATCAGCGCCTGCACCGGGTCTGGCAGCAGGCCGAGGCCGGCAACCTCGACGCCGCGCGGGCGATCCTCAACGACGCGGAGCTGCTCGACCGGGCCGGCCTGCTCGACCTGCTCGAGGCCGGGGGCTGGGAGGTGCTCGCCGAGCACGGCGTCGGCGTGATCGCCGACCACGTCCCCGAGTCCGCGGCCGAGGGCCAGGCCGACGAACTGCTGGAGTTGGAGGCCGCCGCGGCCGGCCACCCCGCCTATCTCGAGTCCGCGACCCGGCTGCACGTGCTCGCGACGCATACCGGCGCGTCCGACAGCTGACCCATGTCCCCCCGACCCGGGCCGCAGCGGCGGCGCTGGGCGGATCGACCGACCCCGCCCACGATCCTGCACGTCGATATGGACGCGTTCTATGCCGCGGTCGAGCTCCGTCGCCGCCCCGAACTCATCGGCAAGCCCGTCCTCGTCGGCGGCGCCACCCGTGGGGTGGTCCTCTCGGCCACCTATCCCGCCCGTGCCCACGGCATCTCCGGCGGCATGCCGATGACCCGCGCCCGCCGGCTGTGCCCGGAGGCGATCGTCGTGCCGCCGGACCACGACGCCTATGCCGAGACCTCCCGTGGCATCCGCGCCATCTTCGAGTCCTTCACCGCGGTCGTCGAATCCGCGTCGATCGACGAGGCCTTCCTCGACCTCACCGGAGCCCTCCACAGCGTCGAGGCGCCGCCGACCAGCCCGGCCGCCCTGATCGGTGAGCTCATCCGCGCGCGGGTCCACGACGAACAGGGCATCACCTGCTCGGTCGGCATCGGACCCACCAAGTTCGTCGCCAAGCTCGCCTCCAACGCCGCCAAGCCCGACGGGCTGCGCGAGGTGCCGCCGGCCGCCGTCATCCCGTTCCTGCACCAGCTCCCCGTCGAGGCGATGTGGGGCGTGGGAGAGGCCACCGCCGAAAAGCTGCACCGGCTGGGCCTGCACCAGGTCGCCGACCTGGCGTACACCCCACGGACCACCCTTCAGCGCGCTTTCGGGCCGCACCTGGGTCCCCACCTGCGCGACCTGGCCTGGGGGCGCGATCCACGGCCGGTCGTCGGGCACCCGCCGGAGCGCAGCATCGGCTCGCAGGAGACGTTCGGGCGGGACACCGATGACGACGAGGCCGTGCGTCGCGAGCTGCTGCGGATGGCCGACCGCACCGCGGCCCGGATGCGGCAGTCCGGGGTGCTGGGGAGCAGGGTGGTGATCACGGTGCGGTTCGCGGACTACAGCGAGATCACCCGCTCGGGGACCCTGCGCGGGCTCACCGACTCCGGTGGCGAGATCCATGCCCAGGCGCTCGCGCTGTGGGTGGCGCTCGGGCTGCAGCGGGCGCGGATCCGGAAGGTGGGGGTACGCGTGGCGGGGCTGGTGGACCGGTCGGCAGCCCACGTCCAGCCGGAACTTGGGGAGCCCGAGCACGGCTGGCGCGATGCGGAGGAGGCCATGGATGCTGCGGTGGCGCGATTCGGCCCGAAAGCAGTGCAGCGGGCCTCGCTGTCGGCGCACCGGCGGCCCGGCTGATGCGTTTCGGGCCCGCACTTTGGGTTTTCTCGGGCCCCGTTAGAATCTACACTTGAGTGGTCGCTCCGGAGCGGGGCGAAAGGCATCTTTGATCGTGGTGGGAGGTGGCGCGGGTGGCACTGTCCGAAGACGAACGGAAACTCCTCGAACAGATGGAGGCAGCCCTCGCGGCGGAGGACCCTAAGTTGGCCCATACGCTGCGCGGCACCAAGACCCCCCGGACTTTGCAACGCAAACGCGCCGCGGTGGCCGGGCTGGCGTTCGTCGCCGGCTGCGCGATGCTGGTCGCCGGCATGCGCGCCCATTGGGTCATCTCGGTGGTCGGTTTCGTGGTCATGCTCGCAGCGACGGTCATCGCCGTCACCGCCTATCGGCGGGTCGAACCCTCACCGATCAGTCCCGACAAGGTGCGCGCCGGCCAGCGATCCGGAGCGGGCGACAACTCCTTCATGGACAAGATGGAAGAGCGCTGGCGCCGTCGTCAGGACGAGGGCCTCTGAGGTTCCACGCCAGATCAGACAGCACAGAAGGGATCCGACTCGAAGTCGGATCCCTTTCTCTGTGTCCCGGAAGGCCTGCGCGGCCGGGTCAGCCCATCAGCCCATCACCCGGGCCGCCAGGGCGTTCCACAGGGAGCGTGGCCACCACGTGGCCGCGAGCCGATCCTGGCGGCCGCTGCGCTCGGCCAGACCGCGGCGCACCTCGTGGGTGACGGCCGCGAGGTCGGCGTTGATCGTGTGCTGGCGCGCATAGCGAGCCCGCTCAACCATCAGCGACAAGACCGTCATCGCCTTGCTGGCGGCACTGTCGAGATCGTGGGCGATCTGGGTGCCGATCACCCGTGGTGAACCGGCCGGCCAATATCCGCCGTAGTCCACGACCGAGTCGCGCACCTCTGCCCACGCCTTCTCGACCTGCTCGGTCGGCGGCCCGTGGCCGTCGAGGCGCTTGTTGCGGCGCATGTTGCGGATGAGCATCGGTGTCGCCCCCAGCGCGGCGAGGACCGCCGCGATGCCGGCAGCCGTGCCACCGACCATGAGGATCTGGCGCCACAGCGGCGGCTCACCCTCGGGCGGGACCGCCGGCTCCGGGCTCGCCTCGGGGGTCGGGCCCTCCTCCTCGCCCGGCGCAATGGTCTCGGTCGGTTCCGGCTGCGGGGAGTCGCCCTGGCCCTCCTCCTCGCTCGTGCCCGAGACGACGGTCCATGGCGGCGCCGAGGCGATCGTCGGGGTGGGCTCGAAACGGACCCAGCCATAGCCGTCGAACCACAGCTCGGGCCAGGCATGCATGTCGCGGATGTTGACCTGCCAGTGCTCACCCTGGCGCTCACCGGGCAGGAAGCCCACCGCCACGCGGGACGGAATGCCGGCCACCCGGGCCATGGCGGCCATGGCGCCGGCGAACTGCTCGCAATAGCCCAGCTTGTCGCGGAACAGGAAGTTCTGCAGCGCCTCATAACCGGAGCCCGGCAGCGGCTCGGTCGAATAGGTATAGCCACCCTCGTTGCGCAGATAGTCCTGGATCGCCGCGGCCTTCAGGGCCGGCGCCTCGACGCCACCGGTCACGCGAAGCGTCAGGTTGATGATGTCGTCGGGGATGTCCTGGGGGATCGGGACGGTCAGCTGGGCATCCAGCGGGTTCCCGGCCGCCAGGATCCGCGACAGACCGGCGCCATCGGGGACGATGTCCACGCTGCGCACCGAGTAGTTCAAGTCGCGGATCGCGTCCTGACGGTTCTCCCCGGTGGCCAGGACGATCAGGGAGTCCCGGTCATAGGCCCACTCACCATCGGCGTCGAAGGAGTCCGGCGCGAACGGCAGCGGCAGATATTCCGAGCGGAAGTCGGTGACCTGGATCTGGGTATTGCGGACGACCTCGTCCGGTCCGGAGATATGCCCCGGTGCCGGCGGCAGGTTTGTGCCGGTCGTCAGCTGCAGGCCCGCGTTCTGCCAGCCCGTGGCGTTGAACACCGGCAGCGACGCCATCCGCAGATAGACACCCTCGGGCTGATCCGTCGTATAGGTCATCACCGCCCGGTTCGTCGGCTGGTTCAGGTTCCGCCGCAGGTCGAGCGTCGGGTCGGCCATCTCCAGCGGCCCGTCATCGCCCTTCGGCCGGGTGAGCCCCCAGCCCTGTGAGGTCAGGGTCGGGATCACCGCGCCGAGCGCCAGCGTCAGCACGATCGCCGGGATGCCCACCATCGCAGTCATGCGCAGTGCGAGCGGCGCTGATCCGCGGTCGTGCTCACTGCGGCGTACGCCCCGGGGCCAGCGTTCGGAGGTATTGATGCCCTCCGTCAGCAGGATGCCGATATAGCCGACGGCGATCGCCACGAAGCACCACCACGGAACCTCCTCGCGCAACGCGAGCGCAGGCACCAGGAACAGCGAGGCCAGCGGCGCGAGCGACCACATCGGCCGGTCGACCCCCTGCACCATCACGTCGGTGAGGATCAGGATCACGCCGATGGCGGCGACGAACAGCAGCCGGACGCCCGGATGGGGCGTCATCGGGGCCGCCTCTGTGCGCATGTGCTGGGTCGCCTCGACGAACAGCTGCCCGAATCGCACGAACGGGTTGCCCTCGCCGTCGGCGGTGAGACCGAGGGAGACGGCGAAGACGAAACCCGCGAGGGTCAGCGTCTGGAAGCCGAGCACGGCGAGATCGCCGATGCGCAAGCGCCGCAGGACCAGCGAGATCGCGGCCAGGATCAGCACCAGCACCGACGACAGCACCAGATAGCCCGAGTCCTGGGTGAGCGGCAGCAGGGTGGTGCTGGCCAGCAGCACCGCCACCACGATGGCGATGACGAAGCGATCCGAGACCGCCAGCGCGGCCTTCTCCTTGGCGGCCATCAGGCGTACTCTCCCAACCGTTCGAGGTCCTTCCAGGCATCGGCGATCGCGGTGACCCGCGTGACTTCGGCCACCCGCCACATCTGATTGCGCAACATCTGCACGGCCACCCGGTGGTCTTCCTTCTGGCGCTCGTCCGCCCGCTCGCTGCGCGTCACGAACGTGTCGACGTCGATGACGACCGCGAGACCTTGGGCGCGATTGCGCCGGGTGCGGATGAGCGCTTCGGCATCGGTCGGGGTCAGCCGGCCGGTGACCGCGACGATCAGCCGGCCCTGGCGCCCGATCAACGGGGAGTCGAGGGCCTCGGACAGGCTCGCGTCCGGGGTCGGCTGGGCGTCGGTGAAGCTGTGCAGGATGTGCTGTCGGGTGGTCCCGAAGCTGCGGTCGGTGTCGCGGGGGAGCATCGGGCCGCGCGCGTCATAGAGATCGACGGTGAACCCGTTCTCCAGGAAGTGCAGCGCGACGGAGGCGGCGCACGACACCGCGTACTCGAACGACGACTCCCGCCCCGGCCCGCCGTGCGCGGGGGCGCGCGAGTCGAGCACGAGGGTGACGCTCGGATCCCAGGCCTGCTCCTCACGCCGGACCATGAGCTCACCGCGGCGGGCCGTGGAGCGCCAGTGGATGCGCCGGACATCGTCGCCCTGGCGGTATTCCCGGATCAGCACGTCGTCGGAGCCGATCACACCGAGACGCTGGGGACGGGTCTCACCCGAGGAGCCACCACCGGTCACGTTGCCCATCACGCCGAGCGGATGAATCCGCGGGGTGACCAGGATCTCGGAGGTGGCGGTGAACTGTCGGTCGAACTTGACCAGGTTGAAGGCATCCCGGGAGCGCACGAGCAGCGGGCCGACCTGATAGCGCCCCCGCTGCTTGCCCTCCAGCGGATAGCTCACGTCGCGGCGCCACGATCCGGAGACGTTGTTCACGCCGAAGCGCGGGCGCTTGCCCAGCGCGGCCGGCAGATGCTCCTCGAACAGCAGCAACCCGGCGGGCAGGTTGCCGCGCTTCTCCAGCGCCAGCGTCGCCTCCATCGTCTCGCCGATCGGCAGCTCGCCGTGGTCGAAACCGCGCTCACAGGTCAGGCGCAGCTTCGTCCGCGCGATGAACAACAGCGCGATCGCCGGCATCAGGATCAGCAGCAGCCCGAGCCAGAGCACATCGCGCTGACCCAGCAACATGCTGAGGACCGCCGTCGACACGCCGGCGATCAGCAGCATCTTGCCGCGCGGCGTGAGCAGGCTCCAGGGATTTCGTTTCACCAGACGTTTCCGTCTCTCACTTGTCCGGGACGGGGACCGAGCGCACGACGGAGTCGATGATGTCGGACACCGAATGGCGGGCCAGCTGGGCATCGGTCGAGGGCAGCACGCGATGGGCCAGGACGGCTCCCGCGAGCGCGGCGATGTCGTCGGGGCTCACATAGTCGCGGCCGTTCATCGCGGCGTACGCCCGGGAGGAGCGCAACAGCTGCAGCGAGGACCGTGGGGACGCGCCGAGGCGCAGGTCGGGCGAGTTCCGGGTCGCGGTCACGATCGAGATCAGATAGTCCTTCACCGCCGGGGCGACATAGATCTCCTTCACCGCCTGGATCAGGCCCATGATGGTGTCGGCGTCGGTGACCGGCTGCAGCGCACCGAGTGGGTCGAACGAGCCGTGGTGATCGAGCATGTCGATCTCGGCGCTCTTGGTCGGATAACCCATCGTGATCCGGGCCGTGAAGCGGTCGCGCTGGGCCTCGGGGAGGGGATAGGTGCCCTCCATCTCGATCGGGTTCTGGGTGGCCACCACCATGAACGGCAGCTCGAGCTCATAGGTCACACCGTCGACCGAGACCTGTCGCTCCTCCATGGACTCCAGCAGCGCCGACTGGGTCTTGGGCGAGGCCCGGTTGATCTCGTCACCGACCACGATGTTGGCGAACACACCACCGGGCTTGAACTCGAAGTCCCGGCGCTCCTGGTTATAGACCGACACGCCGGTGATGTCGGAGGGCAGCAGGTCGGGGGTGAACTGGATGCGTCGCACCGAGCAGGCGATCGAGCGGCCGACGGCCTTCGCCAGCATCGTCTTGCCGACACCGGGCACGTCCTCGAGCAGCAGATGACCCTCGGCCAGCAGCACGACCAGGGCGGTGTCGATCGACTCCCGCTTGCCTTCGATCACCGATTCGATCGCCGCGCGGACGCGCCCCATCACCTCGACGACGTCCTCGACGCCGAACTGCCGGGAGGGGCCGGGCGTCCGGCGCCCGATGATCGGGTTGGAACCGGTCAGGGGACCCTCGCGGTTCTCGTCGTAGTGGGAGCTCAACTCGTCCTCCGTCGCTAGCGAATGTCATCCCCGGCCCGCTGGGAGCAGTCCGGCAAGGCGCGCCCCGATCGCCATGCCGCGCCCAGTCACGGCACGCCGCCATGGACGCCCAGTGAGTCACCTTACGCGCTCACCGCTCATAGCACGATCCAGCGGATCGTTGCCCAGAACGCCCGAACACTTTCGCGTGCTGGGCACGTGAAACCCAACTGCCCCCATCCGACACGTGTGTCTCAGCTGCCCCATTTTTTCCTCCACATCGCTCCCCGGCGCCCAGGGCCGCGCCACGACTGGCTTTGCGGTCCGATCCGGGCAAGAAAAGGGCACGTCGGGGAGGAGAATGGTGGTGTTTGGGGAGAAGAGTGGAGTAATGTGGAGCTAGGTGGAGCGAAATGGTTCCGACTCCCGCAGCCGAGGAGGTGGCCCAGCATGTTCCTGGGGACCCACCATCCGAAGCTCGACGAGAAGGGCCGCTTCTTTCTGCCGGCGAAATTCCGCGAGGAGCTCGCCGAGGGATTGGTGATCAGCCCGGGCCAGGAGCGCTGTCTGACCATCTGGACCTTGGAGGCCTTCAAGGAATTCGCCCGATCGGTGTCAGGACCTTCGACCGTGAAGCACGTGCGGGACTTCCAGCGCATGCTGGCCGCGAACGCCTCGGACGAAGTGCCGGACAAGCAGGGTCGGATCACGATCCCCGCCCGGCTCCGCGACTATGCGGGGCTGCAGGGGGAGATCGCGGTCGTCGGCTCCTTCGATCGGGTCGAGGTGTGGAACCCGGAGGCCTGGGAGCGTTATCAGGCCGAACAGGAACCCGCCTTCGTCGACATGGACAACATCCCCGGCCAGGGCTCGTGAGCCACCCGGGGGCCTCGTGCATCGAGGTTTCGGCCCGAAAGGCGGGTCGGCTGGCGCACCTTCCCCGGTGCCAGGCGGCACTTCCCAACGCCTTTCGGTCCGAAACCCCGGTGCACGATCCGTTCTCCCGCCCATCACGACCACCTGTGCCGGAAGGGGTGCCGATGACCGAGCAGCAGCGAGCGCGGCACGTGCCGGTGCTGCTGTCCCGGATCGTCGACCTGCTCGCGCCCGCGCTCACCGCGCCGGGCGCGGTCTATGTCGACTGCACCCTCGGTCTCGGTGGCCACGCCGAGGCGATCCTCACCACCTGCCCCGCCGCCCGCCTCATCGGGATCGATCGCGATCCGCAGGCGTTGGCGTACGCCGGGGAGCGCCTCGCGGGCTTCGGTGACCGGGTCACGCTCGTCCAGGCGGTCTATGACGAACTGCCTGACGTCCTCGCCGCTGCCCGCGCGCCCCGGGTGCAGGCGATCCTCGCCGATCTGGGCCTGTCGTCCCTGCAGATCGACCGGGCCGACCGGGGCTTCGCCTACGCCGTCGACGCGCCGCTGGACATGCGGATGGACGCCACCCAGCCGCTGACGGCGGCGGAGGTGGTCAATACCTATCCGGCAAGCGACCTCCAGCGGATCCTGAGCGCCTATGGCGAGGAGCGGTTCGCCCCGCGCATCGCGCGGGCCATCGTCCATGCGCGCGCGACCGAGCCGTTCGACACCTCGGCCCGGCTGGTCGATGTGGTCGCCGGGGCCATCCCGATGGCCGCGCGCAAGACCGGCGGGCACCCGGCCAAGCGCACCTTCCAGGCCCTGCGCATCGAGGTGAACCGTGAGCTCGCCGCCCTCGAGGGACTGCTCCCCGCCGCGGTGGCCGCGCTGGACCTCGGCGGCCGCCTCGCCGTCCTGGCCTATCACTCCCTGGAGGACCGCGCCGTCAAGCAGATCCTCCGCGCCGGTGCCCAGGACCGGGCGCCGCGGGACCTGCCGGTGGTCCCGCCCGGTTTCGGGCCGGAGCTCGCCCTGCTCACCCGTGGCGCCGAGAAGCCCACCGCCGACGAAATTGCTGACAACCCCCGTGCTGCGTCCGCTCGCCTGCGGGCCGCTGAGAGGATCGAGGAAGCCGCATGAGCGCCCTGCCCGTCGTCACCCCGCCCGCTCACCGCGCCACGAAGCCTCCGACGCGGCCCGGTCAGCCCTCTCGCCGGCTGCGGCTGGTGCCCCAACCCCGGGCGCGCCTGGCTCGGGTGCCGTTCCTCACCGTGCTCATCGCCGTCGTCGGCATCGGCATGGTCGGGCTGCTGCTGCTCAACACGAGCCTGCAGTCCCAGGCGATCGAGGCGAGCCAGCTCCGCCGCCAGGCGGCCGAGATGTCCTATGTCGAGGGCGAGCTGGAGCAGCTGGTGATCGAGGCCGGTTCGACCCGCGAGCTCAGCCGGCGCGCGACGGCGCTCGGCATGCGCCCCGCGCGGGATGTCGGCTTCGTCGAGGTGCCGACCGGGGTGATCACCGGTGACCCCAAGCCCGCCGATGGCTCCTATCTGCCAGGCACGCTCAGCCTCAGCCCGGAGGAGCTGGCGAAGCTCAAGGCCGACCGCGCCCGCAACCGGGCCGCACAGCGTCGGGCACAGGAACAGCGTGTCATGCAGGACAATCGCGAGCGCATCCTGAATGCTCGGACTCGTGAGCTGGAGGCGCGCCAGCGGGCCGCTCAGGAAGCGGCAGCCGCCCGGGAGGGCGGTGCGGCGGGTCAGGCCGCCGACGCGCAGCCAGCACAACCGAACCAGGCCGTCCCCGGGAGTCATTGATGAGTGAGCAGCAGCGTCGCCGACCTCCGGCCGAGCGACGCGGCAGCGGCTCCGGTCCCGGTGAGCGAAGGCCTCGCGCCGGGTCCCGGCGCCCGCCCCCCGGGCGCCCCTCCGGGCCTCGCCAGTCGAGCCGGCGTCCGGCGAGCACCCGGGCCGTCCTGCGGATGCCGCTCGGGGACTCGACCCGCCGGCTCCAGGTGCTGCTGGTCGTCCTCGGCATCGTGGCCTCGGTCTGTGCGGGCCGGCTGGTGCAGATCCAGGGCCTGGACGCATCGGCGTACGCCTCGGAGGCCTCGAAGCAGCTCACCCGCAGTGCCCCGATCGCGGCCACCCGGGGCACTATCACCGACCGCGACGGCACGGTGCTCGCGGTCACCTCGCCGGCGGTCATGATCACCGCCGACCCCACGTTGATCAACAACCCCGAACCCGACAAGAACCGG
>JAUNRO010000071.1 GCA_030544185.1 Propionibacteriaceae bacterium
TTCGCGCTGCTTGGGGCCGTTCAGACTTGCATCACCTCACCGATGAGACGCTGGACATCGCGTCGCCACGAACCTCCTCTCGCGTAACACCAGGCGACCGCGTCCGCTGTCCACAGCAGCGGCTCAGCACGGCGGGGGCACCAGCCGTATTCGAGTTGCGGATGGCCAACCTCAGCAGCGATCTGAAACATGGTCTGCCTGTCCCACTTGAGAAGGCTTTCGTCCGTCTCCAGCACCAAGCGGCCAGCGGCATCGTCGTGGAGGCGCCGATAGAGAGCTGCGAGACAGCCGCGACGGTCAACGCGATCACGACCAGCTCGGCTCTCGATGACGATCGCCGTAATTCCTAGCTCACTCAACCCACCAAGAATGCGTTTGCGATGAGCGTCGCCCTCACGCTTCATGTGGATGTCTGAGGAACCGGGATGGATCAGGGATCGTATCCGCTTCCGCGCCCGTTGGCGGTCATGCGCCGCGAACGGGACGGCGACCAGAAGGTACGAACCTCTCTTCGACTCGTCTGCGAAGACATGCGCGCCGCTCAGTTCCTTCATCCGCCTACCTCAGCACTTGGTCCACGCTTGGCAGTCACACCTGCCTCAGTCGGAAAAGACCCAGCCCGAAGTTCCGCCCCTTGCCGATTCCGGCGCGAATAGCTGCAGCGAAGGCAGGCGCATCTGTCACCTGGCCATCGCATACGGCCTCGACATAGGGAATTCCCCCGCCCCGCCGACCCAGGTCCGCATAGGTGAGTGGTGACAACTCCAGGCTGCCGGGATCAACGGCGAAACCACGCTGGGCCAGGCGGTTCGCGAACCAACCGAATCGCTCGGCCTCGGGAACGACGACGAGACGGGGGCGATAACAACCCCCGCCCTCGGCCTTGAGGACGCGGCGCAGCTCATCGGGGATCTTGACCATCGGGGACTTCTGAATCGCAACGGCGATGGTCACACGAAGGGACTCGCCTGGACCGGGAAACCTGACCTGCGTCATCGCTCGCGGCTCCCCCAAGACCTCTGGACGCACCGTTGCTGCGCTCTGCACGATCAGCATGCCGTTGTGCTCTTCGTAGTGCCAGAGGCATTGGGCGCGGGCCCGAGGCTCTGGCCCCAAGGAACTGTCGGAGTGGGCAGCCATGATGGCCCGGTGGGCCAACTGCCGATCAGCCAACCGCGCGGCCAGCACCGGATGGGGAGCAACAGTGTGCTGAATGAGATGCGGCTGGTCGACTGTATCGCTCATGGTCATCACGCTATCGACCCACTCCGACAGTAACTGGTCTACTCAATAACAAAAGTCAGTTCCTCCGCACACGCGGAGCAAGCACGACCTGTTCCTGAAGAACGAGAGTCAAGGCCAACTCATGCCTACGCACGACAAACCGCCCAGCCCAAATTTAGTCGGGCGGGGATCCCCGACGCTTGAATTCGACGCCCTTGTCATCTGATTCGCTCGGCGTATCAGCTGCATACGCTCCCTCACGGACCCTACAAAGGCCAGTGGCCCGCCCCAAGAACGGGACGGGCCACCTGGCGTACTCAATCAGCGAGCCGGATCAGCTGTTCTTTTCCTTCAGCACCGCCTGGGCGGCGGCGAAGCGAGCGATCGGGACGCGGAACGGCGAGCAGGAGACATAGTCCAGGCCGATCTCGTGGAAGAGCTCGATCGACTCGGGGTCGCCACCGTGCTCACCGCAGACGCCGGTCTTGAGCTTGTCCTTGACCGAGCGGCCCTTCTCCACACCGATGCGCACGAGCTCGCCGACGCCGTCGGGGTCGACGGACTCGAACGGGTTGCGCGGCATGACCTCGTCGATGACGTACTGGCCCAGGAAGCCGCCCTCGGCGTCATCACGGGAGATGCCGATGCCGGTCTGGGTGAGGTCATTGGTGCCGAAGGAGAAGAAGTCGGCGTGCTCGGCGATCTGGTTGGCGGTCACGGCCGCGCGCGGCAGCTCAATCATGGTGCCGACGGTATAGGTGAGTTCCTGGCCCGAGTTCGCGATCTCCTCATCCGCGGTCTGGACGACGATGGCGCGCTGGCGCTTGAGCTCTTCGGCGTACGCCACGAGCGGGATCATGATCTCGACGTCGACCGTCTCGCCCTTGCGCTCACGGACAGCCAGGGCCGCCCGGATGATCGCGCGGGTCTGCATTTCCGGGATCGCCGGATAGAGCATGCCGAGACGGCAGCCACGGGTGCCGAGCATCGGGTTCATCTCGTGCAGGCCCTTGACCTGGCCGAGCAGCGCCTTCTCGCGCTCGATGTCCTCGGCCGAGCCACCGGTGAGCTCCAGCTCCTGGACCTTCAGCGACTGGTCGACCAGGTTGGGCAGGAACTCATGGAGCGGCGGGTCGAGCAGGCGCACGGTGACCGGCAGGCCGGACATCGCGTCGAAGATGCCCTCGAAGTCCTGCTGCTGCATCGGCAGGATCTTCTCGAGCGCCGCGGCGCGCTGCTCATCGTTCTCGGACAGGATCATCTCGCGCACGGCGGGGAGGCGATCCTCGGCCATGAACATGTGCTCGGTGCGGCACAGGCCGATGCCCTGGGCGCCGAGCTCGCGGGCCTTGCTGGCGTCGGTGAAGTTGTCCGCGTTCGCCCGGACGCCGAGGCGACGGACCTCGTCGGCCCACTGGACGATGTGCTTGAAGTCGTCGTTGATCTGCGGCGGGATCAGCGGCAGCTCCCCGGCATAGACGTCGCCGGTCGACCCGTCGAGCGTCAGGACGTCGTCCTCGCCATAGTCCTTGCCGCCGATGTTGACGGTCTTGGCCTCGGGATTGATCTTGATGCCATGGGCGCCGGCCACGCAGGGCTTGCCCATGCCGCGCGCGACGACGGCCGCGTGGGAGGTCATGCCGCCGTGGGCGGTGAGCACACCCTGGGCCTTGATGACGCCGGCGATGTCGTCCGGGGTGGTCTCGAAGCGGACCAGGACGACCGGCTCGGCGTCGCCGCGCACCGCAGCGGTGTCGGCATCGAAGCAGAGCTTGCCGACCGCGGCGCCCGGCGAGGCCGGGAGGCCCTTGGCGATCGACGGCTGGCCGTGATCGGGGTCGATGGCCGGGTGCAGGAGGTGGTCGAGCTGCGCGGGCTCGATCCGCAGGAGGGCCTCCTCCTTGGTGATGACGCCTTCGTCGACGAGGTCGTTGGCGACCTTGAGCGCGGCGGCTGCGGTGCGCTTGCCGTTGCGGGTCTGGAGCAGATAGAGCTTCCCATTCTCGATGGTGAACTCCATATCCTGCATGTCCTTGTAGTGCTGCTCCATCTTCTTCATGTTGTCGAGCAGCTCGCGATAGGCCTCGGGGAGAACCTGTTCCATCTCCTCGAGCGGCAGCGGGGTGCGGATGCCGGCAACGACGTCCTCGCCCTGGGCGTTGACGAGGAACTCGCCATAGAGCTCATCGACGCCGGTGGAGGGGTTGCGGGTGAAGAGCACACCGGTCGCCGAGGTGTCACCCCGGTTGCCGAACACCATCTGCATGACGTTCACGGCGGTGCCGAGGTCGGCCGGGATGTTGTTGGCCTTGCGATAGATGTCGGCGCGCGGGTTCAGCCAGGACTTGAAGACCGCATCGATGGCCCGCCGGAGCTGCTCCTTCGGATCGGAGGTCCAGTCGCCACCGAGCGCGTCGTTGGACAGCTTCTTATAGCGCGCCACCAGCTCCTTGAGGTCCTCGGTCGTGAGGTCGGTGTCACCCTCGACACCCTTCTCGGCCTTGATCGCGGTGAGCGCGTCCTCATAGATGTGGGGCTCGATGCCCTCGACGACCTCGCCATACATCGAGATGAAGCGGCGATAGGAGTCCCAGGCGAAGCGCTCGTCGCCACCGGCGGCAAGGCCCACGACGGTCTCGTCGGAGACGCCCAGGTTGAGGATGGTGTCCATCATGCCGGGCATCGACTGGACGGAGCCTGAACGGACGGACAGCAGCAGCGGCTTGTCGGGGTTGCCCAGACCGAGACCGGTGCGCTCCTCGAGCCGCGTCAGCGCCTCCTGGACCTCACCCCACAGGGCCTCGGGCCACTCGCCCTTGCGGTTCATGGTCTCCACGCACGCGGTGGTGGTGACGGTGAAGGCGTCTGGGACAGGCACGCCGAGACGGTGCATCTCGGCCACGCCGGCGCCCTTGCCGCCCAGCAGCGTCTTCATCGTGCCGTCGCCGTCGGCGAGGTCGTACACGTATTCGGTGTGCATCGGATCTCCTTGTTTCTCGGTATCGCAGTCGCTGTCCGAAGCGAATTCAGGGGACGAGGGTCAGCTCGCCGGGTGGTCGCCGCAGCGCGCCGCCGTTGGCGCGGGCCCGGTCGTCGACGATGTCGATGATCCTGGCTGCGGACTCCTCGAGGGCCATCTTGGTCGTATCCAGCACCGGGCAGCCCAGCCCGCGCCGGATTGCTTTGATCTCATCGAACTCGTCATAGATCTTGGCGAGCTCGGCATAGCCGTCGGTCCGTTGGTGGGCGCCCATGCCCTTGAGCCGCCGGGTCCGGATCTCCGCCAACAGCTGGGCGTCGAGGATCAGCCCGACGATCCGCCAGCGTTCGATGGCGTACAGCTCCGCCGGCGGCTTGATCCCAGGCACCAACGGAACGTTCGCCGTCTTGTATCCCAGATATCCGAGATACATCGACAGCGGGGTCTTGCCACAACGCGAGGCGGCGACAATGACGATGTCGGCGTCCTTGAGCCCCTCCGGCCGCTGGCCGTCGTCGTGACGCACGGCGAATTCCATCGCCGCGATCCGGCTGAAATAGTCCTTCTCCACACCGACCGGGCGCATCGCCACCCGCTCGGCCACGGACCCGGTCGCGATCTCGAGCTGTTGCAGCGCCGGCCCGAGCAGGTCGATGTGCACCAAGCCGAGTTCCGCACAGGCGTCATCGACCAAGTCCCGCAGGACCGGATTGACGAGCGTGGACATCACCGCAATAGGCCCTCCGACATGAGTCCGGATGGCGTCGGCGATCGCAAACAGTTCCTCCGCGGTGGTCACCCGCGGGTGCCGAACGATCCGAAAGGGATGGTTCGGGAACTGCGCTTGAGCAGCCCGGGCCAGGCGCGCGGCAGTCTCGCCGGTGGAGTCGGCGATGACGTGAATCTCCAGGGCCTGGTCGGACACAGCGCCAACTTACTCTGTTCCGACTCACGCGGCGGGGGGAAGGCCCAACCAAGTCCGCCAGACGCGGGCTTTGTCTCGCAGGACGGCTGATCCGGCCGATCCGTCCGTCCGGATTCCTGCCATTCGCCAGCGCCGCGCGACGATCCATGGCATGCTGCTCCGCCTGATGGACCCCGTTGACCGCCTCCTTCTCGACGAGGCTCCCGCGCCCACCGGCCGCGTCCTCGTCTGCGATGCGCCGGAGCTGGCGGCTGCGGCGTCGGCGCGGGGCTGGGAGATGCTGGGGTACGCCGATTCGCTGCTGCTCGAGACTCGCTTCGCCGCCGGGATCGAGGTCCTCAACGATCTCACTCCCGAGGCCCTCGCCGGTGTCGACCTCGCGCTGCTCCGGCTGCCCAAGTCGGTGGCCGCCCTGAGCGAATATGCCCAGCGCCTCGCGCTGCTGCCGGGCGTACGCCTGGTCGCCGGCGGCCGGACCAAGCACATGACTCGGTCCATGAACGAGGCTCTCGCCGAGCGCTTCGGCGAGGTGCGCGCGAGCCTCGGGCGGCAGAAGTCCCGCGTAATCCACGCCACCGGCCCACGGCCCGGACCGGTCGAGTTCCCGCGGACCGCGCACGTGAGGGACCTCGATCTGACGCTCGCTGCACTCGGTGCGACGTTCGCGGGGACCCGCGTCGACCCCGGCACCCGACTGCTGGTGGAGGTGCTCGACCGGGTGCCGGCGGGTGTGCCCGCGGTGGACCTGGGCTGCGGCAACGGAACCCTCGCGACGCTGCTGGCGCGCGCCGGCCACCAGGTCACCGCCGTCGACGAGTCCCGGGCGGCGTGCCTGGCGACCGCGGAGACCGCGCGGCTGAACGGGGTCGCGGTCGAGGTCCGGCGCTCCGACGGGTTGAGCGGGTTCACCGACGGCTCACTGGGCCTGATCGTCTGCAACCCGCCCTTCCACGTCGGCACGGCCAAGGACTCGGCCCCCGCGCTCGCGATGATCGACGACGCGGCGCGCGCACTGCGCCCCGGCGGCGAGCTGTGGCTCGTCTTCAACGCCCATCTGCCCTATCTGCCGAGGCTCCGCCGGTGCATCGGACGGACCGAGATCGTCGCCCGGAACGCGAAATACATCGTCACGCGGAGCACCCGGAGTTTCCACGGAAATTAGGCAGTACTATTCAGCCATGGCCACCACCACGCTGCCCGGCACGCACGCGCCCAGGCGCCGCCGCGGGGCCAAGGCGTCGGGGTGGGTCCCCCAGCAGCACGGCGCCTGGGCCATGCTCATCGCCCCGTTCGTGCTGGGCGCGGGCCTGCAGATCCGCGACGCCGGCTGGTCGTGGCATCTGCTGGCGCTGTTCGGCGCCTGGATGCTCGGCTATTTCACGTTTGCCGCGGCGTCGCTGTGGCTGAAGTCGCACCGCAAGGCGAGGTTCGTGCGGCCGATGGTGACCTATGGCGTGGCAGCGGGGGTCCTCGGCCTGTTGGCGCTGCTCGCGGTTGGGCCGGCGCTGCTGTGGTGGGGTGTGGTCTATGGACCGTTGACGGCGGTCACGCTGTGGCTCGTCGCGCACAAGAAGGAACGGTCCACGCTGTCGGGCCTGCTGACGATCGCCGCCGCTGCGCTGATGGCGGTGACCGCTGCGCATCCGGTCCCGGCCGGTGCCCTGCGCCCGGGGGCCGGCAGCGCGTGGTGGCTCGCGGCGATCGCGTTCGCGTACTTCTTCGGCACCGTCCCCTATGTGAAGACGCTCGTCCGCGAGCGCGGCCACCGGTCGTGGGTGGTCGGCTCGGTCGTCTATCACGCGGCCGCGACCGCCCTGGCCGCCGTGGCCGCGCTCGGCGGGCTGCTGTCGTGGTGGTGGACTGGGTTCTTCGTGCTCCTCACCGCACGCGCCCTGCTGGTGCCTGCCCTGGGACCGATGTCGGGCCGCACCGTGTCCCCGAAGCACGCCGGTTTCGGCGAGGTTGGCGTCACGGTCCTGTTCGCGACGATTGCGCTGACGACCCTCTAGTACCGTCGGGAGCATGATCGCCGCCCGCGCCGGACTCGTCAGCGTCCATGCCATCCCCGACGAGCTGCTCGATCAGGTGCACGCCCTGCTGCCGCGCGCGATCGCGTCCACCCCGGTGAGCCAGGGTTTCGACGCCGTCGCTTTCACGGGCCACATCGACCCCGGGGCGGGGCCCCACCTGCGGGCGCAGATCCGCGAACTCGGCGACGCCCTGGGCGTCGATGCCACCTTGACCTGGGGGACGCTCGTCGAGCACGGTCCGGGGCTGATCGTGATGGACGTCGATTCGACGCTGATCACTGCAGAGGTCATCGAACTGGTGGCCAACCGCGCGGGCAGCGGCGAGATGGTCGCCGAGATCACCGACCGGGCCATGCGCGGGGAGCTCGATTTCACCGCGTCCCTCGCCGCCCGCGTGGCGACGCTCCAGGGCCTGCCGGCGAGCGCGCTCGACGAGGTTGCCACCGAGGTCCGGCTGTCGGAGGGTGCGGTCGATCTGATCACCGCCGCCCACGACCAGGGGGTCGGCGTCGGCCTGGTGTCGGGCGGGTTCCACGAGATCGTGGACCGGCTCGCGGCCACGCTCGGCATCGAGCTCGTCACCGCCAACCGCTTCGAAATCGTCGACGGCGTGTTGACGGGGCGGACGCTGGGCCCGGTCATCGACCGGGTGGCGAAGCGGCGGCACATGGAGGAGTACGCGGAGTTGCTCGGGGTCGGCCTCGACCGGGTCATCGCCATCGGCGACGGGGCGAACGATCTCGAGATGCTCGACGCCGCCGCCCTCGGCGTGGCCTATTGCGCCAAGCCCATCACCCGCACTGCGGCCGATGCCGCCATCTCGTTCCCCCACCTCGACGCGGTCCGGGTTTTCGCCGGCTTGTGACCCCGACCGGTCCCACCCTGTTGCTCCAGGAGGATTCACGTGTTCGAACGTCACATCGATCCCGAAGGCTGGGGCCGCTGCCAGGGCACCACACCCAACGGCAGCCGCTTCACCGTCCACGACCACGGCGCGCAGGTCACCGAGTGGGTGCCCGCGGGTGCCGATCCGGTGCTGTGGACCAGCACCCGGGCGCGCTATGCGGAGTGGACCGCCATCCGCGGCGGCATCCCGATCTGCTTCCCCTGGTTCGCCGCCGGCCGCAAGGACAACAAGTCCCCCGCCCACGGCTTCGCCCGGCTCGCGCGCTGGCAGCTGGTGAACGGCCAGGACACCGGATCGACCATCACGCTGCACTGGCGGCTCGATCAGACGATGATTCCCGCGATCGAGGGCGTCGACCCCACCCGCAACCGCTTCCAGCTCGACTGCACCCAGGTGTTCGGTGACGATCTGACGCTGACCTTCCGGGTCCGCAACACCGACTCGGTGCCGCTGGTCATCGAGGAGGCCCTGCACACCTATTTCCACGTCGGTGACATCACCGGTGTCCAGGTGCACGGGCTGGCCGGCACCGAATATCTCGACAAGCTCACCGGGGCGTTCGACACCCACATCGGCCCCGTCGTCTTCGAGGGCCCGGTCGACCGCGTCCACTGGACCTCGGAGACGATCGAGATCCACGACCCCACCCTGGGGCGGCGGATCATCATCACCACCGAACACGCGCACAACACGGTGGTGTGGACACCGTGGGAGGAGGGCGCGGCAGAGCTGTCGGACATCGCCGATGGCGAATGGCGCGAGTTCGTCTGTGTCGAGACCGCCAACGTCCGCAACAAGGCCGTCCATCTCAACCCCGGCCAGGCTCACGAGCTCCGGCTGACCCTGGCAGTGGCGGACCTGTGACCTCACGGGGCGCACCCCACCGGCGCCTGCCCGCCGGGCCCCTCCTGCGCTGGGCCGCCTTCGCGGTCGTGGTCGTCGTCCAGCTCACCGCGCTGTGGTGGGACAACGAACCGATCAGCGTCCCCGCCCAGTCGCTGCTGATGCCGGTCCTGGCTCTCCCGGCGCTCCTGGCACGCCCCGGCTGGTTGCGCGCCTGGACGCTGATCGCGCTGTTCTTCTCGTTCCTCGGGGACACGCTGCCGCGATTCGTGCCCGAGAACGTGCTGTTCTTGTCGATGCTGGGCTCGTTCTTCGTGGCGCATCTGGCGTGGATCGTGGGGCTGTGGCGCGTCCGCCCGCCCCGGCCGTGGCTGCTCATCCCCTATCTCGCGGTGGGGGTCAGCGTGGTCGCCTGGTGCTGGCCGGGCGCCGGAGCGCTGGCGCCCGCGCTGGTCGCCTATGCGGCGGCGATGCTCACGACCACGCTGCTCGCCCTCGGCCTCGGCTGGCCCGGTGTCGTCGGCGGGGCGCTGTTCATCGTCTCGGACGCACTGATCGCGGCCCGGACGTTCGCCGACTTCACATTCCCGCAGTCCGATGTCGTGGTGATGGCGACCTATGCGATCTCCCACGGGCTGCTCGTCCTGGGCGTCACGCGCTCACCCGGCCACCGCGAGGGCCTGGCGTACTCCCGATCACGCGGCTGGCACGCGCCCTGACCATCACTCCTGCGGCGCCAGCCTCGACCAGCGGCGCGCGAGCTGGGCGCAGACCATGAGCTGGATCTGGTGGAAGATCATCAGCGGGAGCACGAGGATACCGACGGTCGCCGCGGGGAAGATGATCTGGGCCATCGGCAGGCCCGAAGCCATGGACTTCTTCGAGCCGGCGAAGATGATCGCGACCCGGTCGGGCCAGGTGAACCGGAGCGCCTTGCTGATCACCATCGTCGCCGCGATCACCACGGCGAGCAGGATGCAGCACACGATCAGCAGGGCGAGGAGCTGCCACCCGCCGAGCTGGGCGAACATGTCCGCGCGCATGCCCGCGGAGAATGCGGCATAGACGACCAGCAGGATCGCCCCGCGGTCGAACTTGGTGGTGACCGACTTGTGGCGGTTGAGGAAGCCGCCGAGCCAGCGATGCAGGAGCTGACCGATGACGAACGGCAGCACGAGCTGCAGGAACAGTGCGCGGAGGGTGCCGAGGTCGACCCCGGCGGCCGCACCCATGGCGAGCGCGACGAGCATGGGCGTGATCAGGACGCCGAGCAGGTTCGACACCGAGGCCGCGACGATCGAGGCCGCGACGTTGCCGTGGGCGATCGAGGTGAAGGCGACCGACGACTGGACGGTCGAGGGCAGGAGGCAGAGGAAAAGCATGCCCGCTGCGAGCTCCGGCCCGAGGACCGGCCGGCTCACGAAGGCCGCGATTCCGCCCAGGATCGGGAACACCACATAGGTGAACGCCAGCACCAGCGAGTGCAGCCGCCAGTGCCGGATGCCCTGCAGGGTCTGATCGGCCGAGAGCCGCGCGCCATAGAGGAAGAACAGCAGCGCGACCGCGAGATCGGTCGCGATCTCCACGGGCCGCACCGCGGCACCCGTCGCCGGCAGGACAGCCGCGAGGGCGACCATGCCGAAGAGCAGGATGATGTAGACATCGAGCCAGCCCTTCACGGCAGTCCACACGCGCTTCACAGTCCGGGACTGTACGCGAGGGGGCCGACACGCGCTCGCCTTGTCTCCGAAGGTCTGCGGATTGCGCTAGACAGCGCCATAAAGTTTGAGCGTGGATCCGATCAACAACCCCTATGCCCCCGGCGCCGGCCAACGCCCTCCCGAGCTCGCCGGACGCGACGAACAGCTGCGCACGTTCGAGGTGGTGCTCGAGCGGGTCGCCAAGGGCCGCCCCGAGCGCTCGATCGTGCTGACCGGCCTGCGCGGGGTCGGCAAGACGGTGCTGTTGAACATGTTGCGCTCCGCGGCGGTGCGCCGGGGCTGGGGCTCCGGGAAATTTGAGGCGCGGCCGGACCAGGGGCTGCGGCGGCCGGTATCGGCGGCGTTGCACACCGCGGTGCGGGAACTGGGGCATCCCTCGGGTGAGGACGTCGAGCAGGTGCTGGGCGTGATCAAATCGTTCGCGCTGCGGGATGCTGCACCGAGCGCGAAACTTCGGGACCGGTGGCAGCCGGGGATCGACGTCGCCGCTGTGCCGGGGCGGGCCGACTCGGGCGATATCGAGATCGACCTCGTGGAGCTGCTGACCGACGTCGGCGGGCTGGCCCAGGACGTCGGCAAGGGCGTCGCGATCTTCATCGACGAGATGCAGGACCTGCAGGCGGAGGATGTGTCGGCGCTGTGCGCGGCCTGTCACGAAATTTCGCAGAACGCCCTGCCGGTGATCGTCGTCGGCGCGGGGCTGCCGCACCTGCCGGCGGTGCTGTCGGCGTCGAAGTCCTATTCCGAGCGGCTGTTCCGCTATTCGCGGATCGACCGGCTGGAGCCCGAGGAGGCAACGCGGGCGCTGCAAGCCCCGGCCGAGGACGAGGGTGCGGAGTGGGCGGACGACGCGCTGGCAGCGATGTATTCCGCCACCGGCGGCTATCCCTATTTCATCCAGGCCTACGGCAAGGTCTGCTGGGACGTCGCCCCGCGGTCGCCCATCACGGCCGAGGACGTCCGCATGGCCGCGCCCGAGGCCGAGTCCGAACTCGCGATCGGCTTCTTCGGCTCACGCTTCGAGCGCGCGACCCCGGGCGAACGCGAATACCTGCGCGCGATGGCCGACCTGGCGTACGAGACCGGCGAAGGCGACCAGCCCGTCGAGGCCGTCCCGACCGCCGACGTCGCCAAGCACCTCAACCGCAAACCCCAGTCCCTGTCCCCCGCGCGCGATGCGCTGATGAAGAAGGGCCTCATCTATTCCGGCGAGCGCGGGCAGATCGCGTTCAC
>JAUNRO010000072.1:0-7658 GCA_030544185.1 Propionibacteriaceae bacterium
ACGATCACCTTTCCGTCCGGCCGCACCGCCGAGGAGGTCTGCCCCACTGAGCTCGCGACCATCGCCTGGATGGGCAACCTTGGCACCCTGCGCTTCCATCCGTGGCCGGTGCGGATGGCCGATACGGACCTGGTCGACGAGCTGCGCATCGATCTCGACCCCCAGCCCGGGACCGATTTTGCCGACGCGGTGGTCGCGGCCCTCGAGCTGCGCCGCGTCCTCGCCGACGCCGGCCTCGAGGGCCTGCCGAAGACCTCCGGCGGCCGCGGCGTCCACGTCTTCGTCCCCGTTCAGGGCTGTGGCTTCATCGATGCCCGCCACGCGGTGATCGCGCTCGGCCGCGAGCTCGCCCGCCGGCTGCCGGATCGGGTCACCACCCACTGGTGGAAGGAGGAGCGCGGTGCGCGAATTTTCGTGGACTTCAACCAGATGGCCCGCGATCGCACGATCGCCGCGGCATACTCCATCCGTCCCGTCCCCGAGGCTCGCGTCTCCGCCCCGCTGACCTGGGACGAGCTCGAGTCGGTCACCCCGGACGATTTCACGGTGCCCACGATGCTCGAGAGGTACGCCCAGGTGGGCGATGTGTGGGCTCCGCTGTCCGCCCAGTCCCCGGGCAGCATTGCCACGGCGCTGGAATGGTATGCCCGGGATGGCGAGGCGGGGGAGGGCGAGCTGCCCTATCCGCCGGAATACCCGAAGATGCCCGGCGAACCGCCGCGCGTGCAGCCGAGCAAGAAGGTCGCCGAGCACTGGGACGCCGACGGCAATCGCCGCCAGAGTTGAGTCGGGCCGGCCCCGGGAGATCGTCGTCTCCGCGGGGCCGGTTCGGCGTTCTCGGCATCCGTCCAGGTCAGGCGCCCACCACCTGCAGGTGGCGATCGGCGTTCTCCTCGGTGGTGACCGCCGTGGCCTCGGCCTCGGTGATGCCGAAGTCGATCATGCCCATGGCCGCGACCGCATAGCGGCCCCAGGCGATATCGAGTAGCTCCTCCTCGGCGCCGAGCGGCTCGGAGACGGCGATGGCGCCGGCGCGATAGGCCTGCTCGGCCTGGTGCTGCCAGACCTCGTCCGGGGCGAGGAACAGGGAGCCGACCGCGATGTGGCGCCGGCCCTGGGAACGCAGCGAGGCGATGGCTGCGGCGGTGCCGGGCGCCATCCCCGTGGCCGTGGCGGTGACGACCGGGAGCTTGTGGTGCATCGACCACTGGCGGGCGCGGCGGGACAGCAGTGACTGGCTGCGCTGGTCGTGGGTGCCCTCGGCGGACAGCACGAGGCCGTCCAGCTCATAGGCATGGGCGGCCGACAGGGCGCTGCGGAGCCGGCGATCGACCAGGGCGAGCAAGGGGGCCTCGGGGCCGACCGGGCGCGACACCGCGAAGCGGAGCTTGGGATGCACGTTGCTGACGGTCTCGACCATGGCGGCGATCCGGGGATCGGTGCCGAAGGTGGAGGAGAGGTTCATCGGGACAAAGACGACCTCGGTGGTCCGGGAGCGGGCGATCCTGGCGATCACCTGGGGGCCGCTCGGCGGGCAATGGTCCAGAAACGCAGTGTGGATCGAGACCTCGGGACGGGCGGTCTGAAGCCCCACGCGCATCGCGTGGGCGACCTCGGCAACCTGGTTGCTGGTGCTGCCATGGGCGAGCAGGACAAGCGCCGGAGCTGTCATCACTGAGTAGCCTTCCCCAGTTTGGGCAGGCACCTTTGAGGGTTGGCTGGCGCCAGTCCTCACCGCTGCCTGCAAGTGGATCGGCGCCGTTGCCGTATCGAAGGATGGTCACGCTTGACCTCGACCCTCGACGGCTTCACTAAACCGGGCCCACCCCGGATACGCCAACCTGGATATCATATAGTGAGATAACGTTTCGCATAGTGATACCTGAGTGGCGTTGGTCACGATTCTTTCGCCCGAAGCGCCGCATTGGCAGCATCTTCTCCGTCATCGGGGACATCTTCCAACACATGTTCCGCTGTCTGATCAGTGATGCCCGCCCAATGCGGGGCAACCTTCGCGACCGCTGCATTGAGGGCCGCGCCGATCAGTGCGGCGATCGCGATCAGATAGAGCCACAGCAACAGCGCGATCGGCGCCGCGAGTGGCCCGAAGATCGATGTCCCTCCGGTCAGCCTGGTCAGGGCCCACCGCATCACGGCGGAACCCACGAGCCATGCCGCCACGGTGAAGATCGCCCCCGGCACATGCGCACGCCAATAGTGCTCCACAGGTGTCGACCAGTGCAACAACGCGACCATGACGGCCACCGTGGCCCCGATGACGATTGGCCAATAGAGCGCGCTCAGGAAGTCCACCTGGCCGGGCAGCATCCGGCGCACGACGCCTGGCCCGGCGAGCACGAGCGGGAGGGTGATGGCGCCGCCGATCAGGAACGCGATATAGACCCCGAACGACAGGATGCGGGCCCGGACGATGCCGCGGTGGCCGGCGAGGCCATACATGATGAGGATCGCATCGGTGAACACCGCGATCGCGCGGGAACCGCTCCAGAGCGCGATCAGGAAGCCGATCGACACGATTTCGAACCGGCTCGAGCTGAGCACCTCGTCCAGGGTCGGTGCGATGAGCTCGTCCACCGTGTCGGGGGTGAGGAAACGGGCCGCATAGTGCAGTGCGGAATCCCGGAAATCGGAGACATCGGTCAACGGGAAGCGCTGGGCGACGAAGCCGACCGAACCGGTGAGACCGAAGATCAGCGGCGGCAGCGACAACAGGGCGAAGAACGCCACTTCGGCGGCAAGTCCCGTGACCCGATAGCGCAGGCACGCACCCAACGTCTGCCACGCGACCCGCCCCACTCCGCGCACGGGGCCCGGCAGGCGCCGACGGGCGTCGAATCGGTCGCGTTTGGCTGGCATGGTTCCCAGCGTGGCAGGCAACTCCCGCGTACGCCCGGGGCGCGCCGCGGGAGATCGCCGCTTTGGGCTCAGCCCTGCACGTAGGAGATCAGCTGGTTGCGTTCCTCGGTCAGCTGGTCGAGCCGGCCCTTCACCACGTCACCGATGCTGATGATCGCGGCCAACTGGCGCTCCTGCAGCACCGGAAGATGCCGGATGCGCAGGGTGGTCATTCGCTCCGCCAACGATGCGATGTCCTCGGTCGGCTGGCAGGTGTGCACATCGCGGGACATGAGCACCGACACCGGCTGCGAGAGGATCTCGGCACCGGATTCGGAGAGCCCCCGCACCACGTCACGCTCGCTGGCGATGCCATGCACCCAGCCGTCACCGTCGGAGACGACGGCAGCACCAATGTTGTTCTGGGCCAGCAGGGCCACCAGCGCCGCGACGGTCTCGTCGCTGCGGATCGTGATGACATCTGCGCCTTTGCGGTTCACCAAGTCCTGGACTTTCATGTGACCAAACTTACGTCCCAGGCTGCCAGTGCGCCAGCAAACGCGTGACTCGAATCACTTCGCGACCACTTCCTGGCCGGCTGCCGCCGGGGCTCACCCGGGGGCTCCCACGATGCGATGCAGCCGACGGATCAGGCGGGCGAGCCGGCGGGACACCTGCATCTGATTCGTGCCGAGGATCACGGCGATCTGGGCCTGAGAACGCTCCTCATAGAACCGCAGGCGGATCAGTTGGCGGTCGTCTTCGTCGAGTTCGGCCAGCGCGCGGTCGATCATCAGCCGGGCCTCGATCCGGTCGGTGTGCGGCCGATCGGACTGGCCCAGCCGGTGGTGCATGTCGGCGAGCAGGTCGAGGGAGGTCGCCCGGTAGCCGTTGGCGCAGTGGTGGGCGAGCGCCACCTCGTCGGCGCTCACCCCGAGCCGCTGCGCCAGCTGCTCGTGGCTGGGCTCGTGGCCCAGTTCCTGGGTGAGCCCGGGCCAGATCCGTCGCATCGCGGTCAACAGCTCCTGACGCCCGCGCGTGGGGCGCACGTGCCAGGTGTGATCGCGGAAGTGGTGTTTCACGAGACCGGTCATGGTGGCCGACGCATAGGCGAGGAAGTCCCCACGATCGGGATCGAAGCGGTGAACAGCCTCGACCAGCCCGACGCAGGCGACCTGGAACAGGTCGTCGACGTCTTGGTCGGGGCGCCGATAGCGATGGGCGATGGCGCGGGCCAGCCAGAGGTGGTCGGCGATGACGTCGGCCTGGGCCTGGCGCAGTGACTCGACACCGAAACGTTCGGCGCGGCGCAGTGTGTTCGCGGCCGTGGTGGCCGTGGCCGTGGCCGCATCCGCGGAGGCGGGAGCTGGAGAGCATGTGGTCGCGGGACCGGCTGCGGCCGCAGCCGTGCATCGGCAATCAGCCGGCGTGGGTGGGGTGACCTGCAGCCTGCGGGGAGTGGCCATGGTGTGGCTCCTGGGGAATCGGTGCCATCGGCCGGGGCTGGACCGTTGAGGTATTGTCCCCTGCCGCCTGGGATCTGCACAAGGCAGAAAGCGAATAGCCTGGCGCGGTGAGCGCACTCCTGCCCGCTCACGGGGCGCCGGGTGGTCGATCAGCGAGCGTCGGGATCCGAATCCATCGCGAACTCACCGGTGAGCGCCACCTGGGCGGCGAGATCGCGCAGCTTGCGGTTGCGGCGCTGGGAGGAGCGCACGAGCATGTCGAACGCCTTGGTGCTGTCGACTCGATGGCGCTCCATCAGGATGCCCTTGGCCTGGCCGATGAGATCGCGGGTGTTGAGGGCCATGCGCAATCCCTGTTCGGTGTCCGTGGCGACCATCGCGAGGGCTGCGTGGGAGGCCAGCAGCAGACCGACGCTCTCCGCCTCCAGATCGAACGCGCCCGGAGCACTGGAATAGACGTTGAGCGCGCCGTATTCGTGGCGCCCGACGAACAGTTCCAGCGAGAGCGTGGAACGGATGCCCAGCTCGACGACCTGTGGGCAGAACCGAGGCCAGCGCGGCTCGTCGCACAGATCGTTCGACACCACCGTCTCGTGCTCGACGCTCGTCTGGATGCATGGCCCTTCGCCGGTCTCGAACTGGATCCGGTGGAGCTCGCCGACAATCGGGTCGGTCTCCGCAGCCGTGCGGAAGCCCTCGCGCTCCAGCAGCATGATCCCCGCATGTTCCGCCGCGCCGATCTCCCGGACAGCTGCGTGGACGATTCGATTGAGGACCGCCTCGAGGTCGGGTTCGGCCTGCAGCCGACGGGAAAGCTCGCTGAGGTTCCTCGCCAGGCCGTTCTGGGCGCGGTGTCCGGTGCTGTCGCGACCCAGCCGGATATCGGCGTCTTTGTCCATGTCCCACCTCATCCCGGTCGCTGGCGGTCGATCCTCATCGCCCCTGCGGAGTTCGGCAGGCGGGCGTCCGCCGCCCGTGCCAATTGCATCACACCGGGGCGTACGCCTGTGGGTGATAGCACGCACGGATCTGGGGAATCCGCCCCCGGCCGGCCGGGGGCGGCCCGGAAACGGACCGTCCCTCGCACCAGCCAGGCTGGCACGAGGGACGGATCCGATCAGGTCAGGCTCGGGTCACTTCACTTCGGCACGGTTGAAGAAGTTGATGAGCGACAGGGCGAAGTCGGCCTCGCGCTCGATCTGCACCCAGTGACCGCAGTGTGCGAAGACCTGCAGGTCGGCGCGGTCGATCATCTGGTGCAGCGCATAGGAGGTCGACAGCGGGATGACCTGGTCCTCACGACCGTGGATGACGAGGGTCTCCTGCTTGATGCTGCGGATCTTGTCGGCCGCGGTGATCTGGGACTGGACCCAGCGCTGGCGCGGGGCCGGGAACATCGCGGAGAAGGCCTCGTGGAAGCCGGGCTCGATGGAGGCCTGGTAGCGCGCCTCGGCGAGGTTCTCGTTCTGAGCCAGCTCGTCGCCATAGGCCATGGTGCGGATGGCCTGGGCCATGTTCTCGACCGACGGCTCATAGCCCCAGATGGTGTCGAGGCCCTGGCCCTCGACGATCGGGAAGTCGACGCCCATGGAGCCCATGAGGACGAGGCGCTCGACGGCTTCCGGGTGATCGGTGGTCAGCCGGATGGCGTTGGAGCCACCGAAGGAGTTGCCCACGAGGTTGGCCTTTTCGATGCCCACGGCCTGCATGAAGGCATAGGTCTGATCGGCCCAGACCTGGCAGTTGTATTCGATGCCGTCTGGGCGATCCGAATAGCCGAAGCCGACCATGTCGGGCGCCAGCACGTGGAAGTGCTCGGCGAGGATCGGGATGATGCCGCGCCAGTTGGCATAGGCGGTCACGCCGGGGCCGGAGCCGTGCATCAGGATGACGGGCGTGCCGCCCTTGTCCTCGCCGGCCTCGAGATAGTTGGTGTTGAAATCGCCAGTCTTGACGCTCTTGCCAATTGCCGGATTGGATTCGTCGGCCATGGTGTCTGTGTCCCTCCACCTAATCGTTTGATGGGCCGCCCCACACTGGACGGCCCGACACTGTGAACAGTAGTCGGCCCGCGACTGTGCGACTAGGCCGTGCACCGGTCAGCGGAACGATAGCGATCCCGGATCCCGCGGAATGGCAGGGGTCCCGGGGACCCTCCTAGAGTTCCATCGCATAGGCCGCCAGCAGCCGATAGGGGAGCGGGTGAATCACCGACGCGTCCCAGGGGCGGGCGAGGCCGGCGAGCTCGAGCACCGCTTCGAGCAGATAGGCGGTGACGCCCCAGACGATGAGGTCGTCGACGAAGAAGGCGGAGCCGCTGTATCCACCGGGGGCCGTGGCAGTGAAGCGGCGGGCCGGATCGATGAGCTCGTCGATCGTGGGCAGCAGGACCCGGCGCACCTCATCGGGATCCCGCACGCCCACCGGGTGCGGGCGGTGCCACCAGCCCAGGACCGGGACATAGGCAGTGCCGGTCGGTGAGAGATAGACCGCCGGCAGGGTGTCGATCACCTCGACGGTCTCGGGCTCGACCCCGATCTCCTCCCAGCTCTCGCGCAGCGCCGTCTGGACGGGCGTCTCGCCGGGATCGACATGCCCGCCGGGGAAGACCACCTGGGCGGCATGGGAGCGCAGATGGTGGGCTCGCTCGGTCAGGGCGACGCGGGTCTTGCCCTCGTCATCGGTCCAGAACAGCACGAGCACCGCCGAGGAACGCTTCGGATCCGGCGGGACCTGATGCGCGGCGAACCAGTGCGGCGGGTTCGCATCCAGCTGACTGCGGATCGAGCGACACCAATCGGGGACCACAGGATGGACCTTATCCAGGCCCGTGCCGCTCGGACAGTGTTCGGCACCTTCTCGACCCGGCGCGTGCCGTTCACCCGAAAGGGTGTTGCTGGGGAACGAGGTGCAGGGTCTATGTTGGTTTTGGTGCCCACTGACGCGTGGGCAGCGCGGGGGCCGGACCGACCAAGATCCGTGTCCCCACCACCAACACTTTCGCCACTGGAAGGGCAACGCGGAATGACCTCCATGTCCGAGCAGTACAACGAGAACACCAAGGCAGCACAGGCCAAGTGGGCCGAGGCCACCCGGTCCGTCTTCGAAGAGGCCCGTCGGGCCTTCGACGGTGAGACCTTCGCCGTCGACGCCCAGGCCGCCGGCGAGCGCTGGCAGCAGGGGATCGACCAGGTCTTCGACTTCTGGAGCCGTGCCGTCGAGTTCAATCGCGACGTCGCCAAGCGCCTCGCCGACGCCAACCTGGAATATCTGAACGTGCTCCAGCGCCAGGCCGAGGCCGCCGGCGGACACGCCCTGGCCCGCTTCGAAGAGGCC
>JAUNRO010000072.1:7668-11793 GCA_030544185.1 Propionibacteriaceae bacterium
CGAGCGCGCCGCTCAGGTCGCCGAGCAGACCCAGGACGCCCTGGCCCGCTCCGCCAGCGAGCTGGAGAGCGTGAGCAACAGCGTCGCCGAGCGGTCGGCGCGCCAGTTCGAGAAGAACGTCGGCCTCGCCGCCGACCAGACCGTCGCCGCGAGCCAGCGGGTCGCCGACGAGGCCGACAAGGCCGCCGCCAAGGGTGAGGAAGCTGCCGAGTCGGCGCGTCAGGACACCCGTCAGGCTGGCGCCCGCGCGCGCAAGGCTGCCGACAGCGACAAGTGAGTGCGCACCGGCTCGCGGTGCTTGCCCTTGGTGGCTAGCCCGCTGCCGGTCGACTCGAGCCACAGAACTGCCCCGTCCTTCACGGCCGGGGCAGTTCTGTGTTTGCCGCTCGGCGGCGTCACTCGGCGGCTTCGATCACACCGCACGCCAGGCGGCTGCCGGCATCGCCGGTGCCCAGCGTGTCGTCGTCCGCGCCCTCTGCGGCGTACCGCTCGGGGATGTTGGCAAAGTTGTCCGGATCGCCATGGACCATCATCGCCGCGCCGTCGTCATCGGTCAGGTCGTCCATCGTCACGCGATCGGTGGTGAACAGGAGCCGGCCCTCGCCGTCGTCCATCACCAGCAGCGACGGCAGGTCGCCCTGGTGCTCGGGGTGGTCGCCGGCATCGGCGCCGAGGTGACCGCCCGCGGACAGGAAGTCGCCGGTGTTCTCGGGGTTGTTGGGCGCGGCACTGTCGGGCTCGCACACCCCGATGCCGTGGATGTGGAAGCCATAGAAGCCGGCCTCCAGATCCTGCACCGTGGCCTCGATCTGGAGCGCTCCGTCGGTCTCGGTGAAGGTCACGGTGCCCACCTCGGCGCCCTCGGCGTTCTGGAGGGTGGCCGTGGCGGCGGCGTCCGCGCCGCCCGGGTCCGCAGTGGTGCCGTTCGGGGCTGCGGTTGCCCCGTTCGGGGCTGCTGTCGCACCGCCATCGGGAGTGGGGGGCGGTGTGGTGGCGGTCTCGCCGTTGCCGCAGGCGCTCAGGCCGATCAGGCTCACTGCGCCGAGCAGCGCGACGGAGGCGAGACGGGTTTTCCGGTTGGGGGTCATGTCGGTCCTCTCCGGGGATGCCTGGGACCGTCGTCAGGGACGTGGCCCCGGTGCACAAAAGGGGTCCCAGGCTAACCCAGAAAAGTCGATATTTAACCGGACTTCGGAGGAATCCGGGTGGGTGTCAGCAGGGCGTCAGTCCTTGTCGGTGCCCTCGACGGGGGCGTCATCGTCCTCTTCGGGCTCGAAGGTGTTGTCGGCGCCGGCGCCCAGGCCAGCGCCCTCGGGGTTCAGCTTCTCGAGGTCGTCATTCTGCTGGGTGGTGGGCTCATCGGGTCGCTCGGTCATCGTTGACTCCTTTCGAGCGGTAGGAACCCGGCGGTTTGCGCGCCGGTCACCGATCAGTACGGTTGATAAGAGATAAGTCGATAGTTTAGGAGATGCTGGATGACTGAGCAGCTGAGCGCCACCGAAAATCACCGCAAGATCACCGAACTCATCAAGGGCATCCGCATCGCGATGCTCACCACGGCCGACGGGACGGGCCGGCTGGTCAGCCGCCCCATGACGACGCAGGACGTCGAGTTCAACGGGGACATCTGGTTCATCGCGCAGCGGGATTCCGAGCTGGCGGCTCAGATCGGCGCCGGGCAGGCCGAGGCCAATGTGGCGTACGCCGGCTCGACCAGCTGGGTCTCGATCTCCGGCAAGGCCAGCGTGGTCCACGATCCCGCCAAGCTGCGCGAGGAGTGGAACCGGTTCACCGAGTCCTTCTTCGAGGGCGGTCCGGACGACCCCAACAACGTGCTCGTGCGCATCGAGAGCGAAAGCGCGGAGTATTGGGATTCCCCCGGTGGCAAGGTCACCCAGCTCGCGAACCTCGCGAAGTCGCTGGTGAAGAAGGAGCCGGTGAAGGGCGAGAACAAGGTCGTCGACTTGTGACCTCAGGACCCGTCGCCTAGGCGGGCGGCTGCCGAACGGTGGCGGACCGCGAAAGTGCGCTCGGCATAAGCGAGGTCGTCCACCCACAGCTGACCGGCGGACCTGCGCAGGCCGGCCCGGATGAGGGGGGCGAACCTGCGTGCCACCCGGAAGCCGGGCCGCTCGGAGTGCGCGATCGTGGCCTCGGTCATCATCGTCTTGGGCAGCCCGTCTGCGCCGAGGCCGAGGGGGGTGGCGTGGGTCTCGACGACGCTGCCCGCGCCTTCGCCCTCGACGATGGTCATCACGATCGTGCGGGCATCGAGACAAACGAACTCGGCGCGGACCGCGACCCCGATCCGGCGGCCGAGCCGGAAGGCGACGTCGACCACGAGGATGTCGGGGTCGCTGGCCTCATCGTCGACCGTGAGATGACTGAACGCATAGGGGTGCAGCCAGGCGCCGTGCCAGGGGTCCAGCCGGTTGGCGATGATGTCCCGCGGCTCGCAGACCCCCGCGCGGGCGACGACAGCGGCGATGGAGGTGGCCAACGGTGGCCGGGTGGGCAGTCGAGGAGCCTCCCGCGGGTTCTCGCCAGGCATCGGGAGCCGGAGCCAGAGCAGCACTCCGTCGTCCAGGGCCGGATAGCCGTGCCAGGGGGTCTCCCCGCGCGGGCCCAGGGCCAGGCCGTGCCAGCGGCATCGCAGTGTCCCGTCGATGACCGGGCAGCCGTCCAGCAGCGCCCCCAGGTGGGGGCAGGCACCAGGGCCGGCCTGCACCGAGCCGTCCCGGTCGCGCCACAGCACCACCTCCAGCCCGTTCAGGTGCCGGGTGATGCTGGTGTCCGGGGGAAGGTCGGTGCTGGCACCGGCAACGCACCACCCGCCGGGATCGCGCTGGGCGGCGCGCTCGAGGGCGGTCGCGATCCGGCCGGGCGCGGCCTCCCGCCAGGTGGGCGTGAGGTGGGCGGGGCCCGGCTGGGGGAGCAGGTCCAGCGGCGAACGCCGCTGCACCAGTGCGCGGAGGACGCGGTCCGTCATCGTTTTCCTTCCGGCCGGGGCACGAAGGAGGCTACGGCGGTGGCGAGCTTGAGGGGCGTGGGCACGCGGATGCGCCGGGTGAAGACGTCGCCCTCGGCGCGCTCGATGCGATCGAGGATCTGTTCATAGAGGGTCAGCGCCGTCGCGACACACCGGCGCGAGGAGGGCGGGAGGTGGGGCAGCCCCTGCTCGGCGTGGCGATAGAGCGCGCGGTTGCGTTCGATCTGGCCCGCGAGGAACCGTTGCCACTGCGGTGTCACTCGGCGCAGCCGCGGGTCGGCGCCGTGGGCCGTCAGTTCGTCGGCGGGCAGATAGACCCGGCCCCGGTCGAGATCCTCGCTGACGTCGCGGATGAAGTTGGTCAGCTGGAAGGCGAGCCCGAGCGACCGGGCTGGTTCGTGGGCGGCGGGGCTGGTCGGCTCCAGCACCGGGAGCATCATCTCCCCGATCACGGCGGCCGAGCCCTCCATATAGCCGTCGCGCAGCGCGGGCCACGACGGCCACGTGGTGGTGGTGAGATCCAGCGCCATCGCGTCGAAGAACCGGACGAAGCAGTCGGCCGGAATGCCGCGGCGCCGGATCGTGTCGGCCACGACCGTCAGCACCGGGTCCGTGGTCGCGGCCCCACCGAACGTCACTTCCTCGAACTGCTGCCGGAACGCGGTGAGGCGCTCTGCCGGCGGCCCGCCGACACCGACATAGGGGCTCGGTCGGTCCGGTTCGTCCACGATGTCATCGGCCAACCGGCACAGGGCATAGACCGCATAGACATCGTGGCGCTGGGTGGGCCGCAGCAGCCTCGCTCCCCAGTAGTACGTGGTGCCGTGCGCCCTCGTCAGCGCGGCGCAGGCGGCGAGCCCGGTGGCGAAGAGGTCGGTCATCGGGAATAAGCCGCCACTCGCTCCGCGGCCAGTTTCCCCGAGATCAGCACCATCGGAATCCCGACCCCCGGGACCGTGCCCGACCCGGCCAGGAACAGCCCCGGCACCCGGGCCACGACGTTGCCGGTGCGGAACGGGCCGGTCTGGGCGAACGTGTGGGCGAGGGCGAACGGCGACCCCGCGGCCATGCCGCGGGCGCACCAGTCGAGCGGGGTGACCATCACCTCGGTGACGATGTCGGTGGGATAGCCGTGC
>JAUNRO010000073.1 GCA_030544185.1 Propionibacteriaceae bacterium
ACAGCCCCGGATCCTCGGGCCCGTCGTCGGGCTCGGCGCGCAGCGCCAGCATCGTCGCGGCCGGCAGATCGCAGAACCGGACCGGCACCTCCGCGCGCACCGCCCAGGTCAGCGCCTGCCACTCGGGGGAGAACACCGCGAAGGGCCAGAACGACGCGGTCCCCGGCGCCTCTGGGGCGTACGCAAGGAGGGCGACCGGCGGCTCCATCCCCGCCGCACCGGCCAGCCCGACCAGCCCATCGGCCTCGGGCGGCCCCTCGATGAGGACCACCTCGGGATCGAACGCGGCGAGCGCCCGCCGGATCGCGCGCGCGGAACCGGGGCCGTGGTGGCGCACCCCCAGGACGCGCAGGCGATCGGACTCGGTCATGGCCGTCATCGTAGGCGCCGTCTCCGACAACGAAATCCAAGGAGAAAGTCGACAAGCCGGCACGCGCTGGTCATCGCTTGCGGGCGAACACGACCGTCAGGAGCTGCTCCGACAGGTGCGTTGACGTCCCTATGACTTTGACCCGCCAGGCGGGTCAAAGTCATACGCACTCGAACACCCACCTGATGGGGTCGCCGGCGCCGCGTCGACCCACGCGTCACCCCACCTCGCGGCAGGCGCGATAGAAGTCCTTCCACCCGTCGCGGTGCCGGACGACGGTCTCGAGATATTCGGCCCAGACCGCCCGGTCCGCGACCGGGTCCTTGACGACCGACCCGAGGAGTCCCGCGGCGATGTCGCCCGGTTTCAGCTGCCCATCGCCGAAGTGTGCTGCAAGCGCCAGCCCACCGGTGACGACCGAGATGGCCTCGGCGGTGGACAGCGTGCCCGAGGGGACCTTCACGGCGGTCTTGCCGTCTGCGGTGGCTCCGCCGCGCAGTTCGCGGAAGATCGTCACGACCCGGCGGATCTCGGCCACGGCGCCGGCGGGCTCGGGCAGTTCGAGCGCGCGGCCGAGGTCGGCGACCCGGCGGGTGACGATGTCGACCTCTTCCTGAACGGTGGCGGGCAGCGGCAGCACCACCGTATTGAAGCGCCGCCGCAGCGCCGACGACATGTCGTTGACCCCGCGGTCGCGGTCGTTGGCCGTGGCGATCACGTTGAACCCGCGGACGGCCTGGACCTCGGTCCCGAGCTCGGGCACCGGCAGCGTCTTCTCCGACAGCACCGTGATCAGCCCGTCGGCGACGTCGGCCGGCACCCGGGTGATCTCCTCGATCCGGGCGATGGCGCCGGTGCGCATGGCGACCATCACCGGTGAGGCCACCATCGCGGCGGCCGAGGGGCCTTCGGCCAGCAGCCGCGCATAGTTCCAGCCATAGCGCAGCGCCTCCTCCGCAGTCCCCGCCGTGCCCTGCACGAGCAGGGTCGAATCCCCGGAGACCGCGGCCGCGAGGTGTTCGGAGACCCAGGACTTGGCCGTGCCCGGGACACCGAGCAGCAGCAGCGCCCGGTCGGTCGCGAGGGTGGCGGTGGCGACCTCCATGAGACGGCGACTCCCGATGTATTTCGGCGTGATCTCCGTTCCGTCCGACAGCCGGCCACCCATCAGATAAGTCACCACCGACCACGGCGACAGCCGCCACGACGCGGGCCGTGGCCGGTCGTCGACGGCCTCGAGCGCAGCCAGTTCCGCGGCGAACACCTGCTCGGCGTGGGGCCGCAACAGGTCGGCCGCCACCGGCGCGGTGGGTGGAACGGTCTCGGTCATCGGGACTCCTCGTCGGTCGGTGGTGGCAGGGTGAAGGGCGGTTCGGCCTCGGCGCGCAGGGAGCGCCGGAGGTTGATCGTCATGGCGGCGTCCAGCGCGTGGGCCCGATCGACCGCGAGCAGGGCCGTGGCGATCCGCCGGAGTTCGAGCGCCAGGTCCCAACTCTGATCGAGCGGGCCCCAATCGCCGAGCGTCGCCAGCACCGCGGTCCGCTTGCCGTGGCTCCGGTTGTCGGCAAGCCACTCGAGCAGCGCCTCCGCGGTCTCCCGGCCGAAGCCGTGGATCCGGAGTTCCGGCACCACCCGATAGGGCTCCAGGCGCCGTGCCCGCAGCGCCAGGACATCGTCGGCGTCGATCGGATCGAGCACAGCGACCAGGAGAGGATCGACCTCCCACCGCGGATCGGTGAGGATCGTCCGCGCGAGACCCGCGTCCCGCTCGCGGATCGCAGCGTCGCGCAACCCGGGCACCGGTCCCAGCTCGAGGCGGCCGTCGCGCACGTGCAGCAGGTCGGCGGGGGCGGTGCCGAGATCGGTGTGCCAGGAATCGAGGGGTACGCCGCCGGTGAGTGCCCGGACGGCCGCGGCTCCCGGCGGACGTTCCGAGGCGCTCACCGTGAGGCCGTCCCGGGCGGCTGCAGAGTCGAGACCGGTCAGGTCGACCGACCAGCGGCCATGGGCGATCTCGACGCGGGTCCGCACGCGCTCCCGCATCCGCGCCACGAACTGCGACTCGGGCAGCAGCGCGAGCAGATCGCGGGCGAGTGCGCGCACCTCGCGGGCGCGGTCATCAAGGGCGGTCTCGAGCAGCGGTTCGTCGGCCGCGGTGATTCCGTCGCGAAGCACCTCGAGCTGGGCGGCTCGGGTCGGCGGGTCACCGGCAAGCCCCGCTGCCATCAGCAGCTCCCGGGCCCGCTCCGGATCTGCCGCGCGGACGCTGTGGAGCCAGGCCAGCCGCTCGGCCGGGGTTCCGTTCCGCCACGCTCGCTCGTCGCCGATGTCGGGCCGCAGCCATTCCGGAAACTGCCAGCGCGGGTTGCGCTCCATCAGCCAGCGCCCCCGCGCCCCCAGGACCGCGGCGAGGTCGGCCCGCAGCTCGCGCCGGTCCTCGGCCGCCTGGAGCAGCCGGTGCAGCGCACCGACAGGCACCCGCTGATCGGTCGCCGCCAGGTGGCGCAGCGACTCCGCGACGGCCCGCCAGCGCTCGCCGCCGAGCGCCTGGTTGAGCGTGCCGACATAGAACGGCGACGCCGGCGCGGCGCGCGTTTCCGGCTCGGGGCCCGGATCGTCCCCGGGCTCGCCCACCGGGAGGGCGATCCGGTCGATGACGGCCGCTCGAGCGGCGATGGCCAGCAGGGCGCGAGCGGGTGCGAGCCCGGCCAGGTCCGGCCCGCCGGCACCGGCCGGCAGGTCACCGGGGTCCAGTGCGCGGCGGGCCGTGCCCACCACCGCGACCGGGACGAGCGGATCGAGTGTCGTCACAGCACCACCAGCTCCCCATGGGTGAGCTCGGGATCGACGAAGGCCAGCGGGTTGAGCCCATCCGGGCGCAGCTCGCCGAGCCACGTAGCGATCGCACCCCCGCTGGCCGCGAGCGCCTGCCAGCACACCCCCGGTGGTCCACACAGGGCGAGAGTTTCGCCGGCGGCATCGACCAGGGTGAACACCACGGCGCCGCCGCCCGGGGCCGCGGTGAGCCGGCCCCGCACGGCCGCGGGCCAGACCGTCAGCCACGGATCGTCGGCCACCGCCGCTGCCCACCCATCCCGCGCCATCGCCACCGTCGCCTCGGCAGCGATCGTGAGATCGAGCGTCACCTCCACCTGCCGGCGCCGCTCGCCGATGAGTGCACGCAGCGGTGGGCGCCCCGGGAAGAAGTGGACATCGGCCTCGAGCTCCATCCCCGGCGCCACCGTCATCTCATAGGGCGCACCGTTGATCGAATAGAGCAGCACCACGGCGAAGCGGCCCGTGTCCCGGCCCCGGAGCCAGACCCGGCGGGTGGCGACCCGCTCATCGTCGTGAATGTCGTGCAGCCCGATCACCGACCAGCTGTCGGCCACCGCCGGGCACCGCAGCACCTCGGCCCTGCCGACGGTGAAACCAAGGTGGGCACGGACCGTCGCGAGCAGATCGTCGGGCAACTCCTCGCGCCGCGCGTATGCCCGCGCGAGCAGGTCGAGCAGCGCCAGCTCGGTCAGCACCTGCGCCGCCCAGTCATCGGCGGCGATCGGCAGCGTCGCCAGCCGGCGCAGCCGCCGCGCGACTCCGGGCGCCTGCGCGTCGACCATCCGGGCGGCCATCTCCTCCCAGAGCTCGGGACGGGCGGCCAGCGCCGCGAGGCCGTCGGAGACGCGGTCGGCGAGCCAGCGCTCCAGCTCGGCCAGGCCCACCGCGACCCGGGCGTCCCGCTCCTCCGCCCGGGCGGACGCCGCCGCGGCCTTGGCCGGATCCGGCCCCGGACCCGCCCCAGAATCCGGTTCCGCGGTCCCCGGCGGCTCCTGGCCGGGGCCCCCACCCCCACCACCGCGCCGCACACCGGGCGCGGACTCGGCAGCCGCGATCTGCGGCGTACTCCCCAAACCCGGCAACGCGTCGGAGAGCCCACCCTCAGCCCACCGGAACAACAGCCCGAGCACGTGCTTGCAGGGGAACTTCCGCGAGGGACAGCTGCACTGATAGCGCGGCGCAGCGGTGTCGACGACGACCTGATAGGCCTGCTTGGCCGAGCCCCGGCAGTGGCCCCACAGGACCGGCCCGTCCTGGCCGACATCGCTCCACGGCCCGGGCGAGGCCAGCTTGCGGCCCGCGACGGCGGATGCCGAATCGGGCGCGGCCGCCATCACCCGCTCGACCGTCCACCGGCCCTGCTCTCCCATGTCCGACACCGTAATCCTCCCCACCGACATCCTGCGCCGGCCGGCAACAGCACCACAGAACCGACCAGTGGCAGGTTTTCGGCCCGCCCCGGCCGGCACATAATCGAAGGAAGTTCCCGCCCTTCGGTTACGTGGCGCGGACCCGTCGCCTAGAGTTCGTTTCGTTCTGTGCCATCAAGGAGGCTGACACTGTGACTGATACTCAAGCGACGGACCCGGCTGCGCATCGCTATCCCCCGCCGGAGGACCTCGCTGCCAATGCGAATGTGACCCAGGCGGATCTTGATGCCGCGGCTGCAGACCCAGAGGCGTTCTGGGCTGAGCAGGCGAAGCGGGTCAGCTGGGGCACCGAGCCGACGGAGACGTTGGACTGGTCCAACCCGCCCTATGCCAAGTGGTTCGCAGACGGGACCCTCAACGCGGCCTACAACTGCGTCGACCGCCACGTCGACGCCGGCAATGGCGATCGGGTCGCGATCTATTTCGAGGGCGAGCCGGGCGACACCCGCGAGATCACCTATGCCCAGCTGAAGGACGAGGTCTCCCAGGCCGCGAACGGCCTGGCGGAGCTCGGCGTCAAGCAGGGCGATCGCGTGGCGATCTATCTCCCGATGATCCCCGAGGCCATCATCTCGATGCTGGCCTGCGCCCGCCTGGGCGCGATCCACACCGTCATCTTCGGCGGCTTCTCTGCCGACGCGCTGTCGACCCGCATCAACGACTGCGGTGTCGAGGTCGTCATCACCTCCGACGGCGGCTATCGCCGCGGCACCCCCTCGGCGCTCAAGCCCGCCGTCGACCGTGCGCTGGAGTCCACCCCGAGCGTCCGCACGGTCGTGGTGGTCAACCGGACCGGTCAGGACACCGAGATGACCGAGGGCCGCGACGTGTGGTGGGCCGACGTGATCGGCAACCAGTCCACCGAGCACACCCCCGAGAACTTCCCGGCGGAGACCCCCCTGTTCGTGATGTACACCTCGGGCTCCACCGGCAAGCCCAAGGGCATCCTGCACACGACCGGTGGCTATCTGGTCGGCACGACCTACACCACCTGGGCGACGTTCGATCTCAAGCCCGAGACCGACATCTATTGGTGCACCGCCGACGTGGGCTGGATCACCGGCCACTCCTACATGGCCTATGGCCCGCTGTCGAACGGCATCTCGATGGTGATGTATGAGGGCACCCCCGACGCGCCGCACAAGGGCCGCTGGTGGCAGGTCATCGACAAGTACAAGGTGACGATCCTCTACACCGCCCCGACCGCGATCCGCACGTTCATGAAGTGGGGCGAGGACATTCCGGCGGAATATGACCTGTCCTCCCTGCGGCTCATGGGCTCGGTCGGTGAGCCGATCAACCCCGAGGCCTACAACTGGTATCACCAGCACATCGGCCGCGGCCGCTGCCCGATCACCGACACCTGGTGGCAGACCGAGACCGGCATGATCATGATCGCGCCCATGCCGGGCATCGAGACCGCCAAGCCCGGTTCGGCGATGCGTCCGCTGCCTGGGGTCACGGTCGATGTCGTCGACGACGAGGGCAACCCGCTGGGTCACGGCGAGTCCGGCCTGCTGGTCGTCACCAAGCCCTGGCCGGCCATGCTCCGCACCCTGTGGGGCGACGACCAGCGCTATGTCGACACCTATTGGGCCCGTTTCGGCGACCGCTATTTCGCCGGCGACGGCGCCAAGACCGACGATGACGGCGACATCTGGCTGCTGGGCCGGGTGGACGACGTCATGAACGTCTCCGGTCACCGCATGTCGACCGCCGAGATCGAGTCCTCGCTCGTCGGCCACGAGGCCGTCGCCGAGGCCGCGGTGGTCGGCGCCTCCGACCCGACCACGGGCCAGGCGATCGTGGCGTTCGTCATCCTCATCGCCGGCCACGAGGCCAGCGAGGAGATGGCAGCCGAGCTGCGCAACCACGTGGGCAAGGACATCGGCCCGATCGCCAAGCCGCGTCAGGTGATGATCGTCGATGAACTGCCCAAGACCCGCTCGGGCAAGATCATGCGCCGTCTGCTGCGTGATATCGCGGAGAACCGCGAGGTCGGCGATGTCACGACCCTCACCGACTCGACGGTGATGGACAGCATCAAGAAGGGCTTGGCGACGTAACAAGCCCCTGCGGCGGCCGCGAGGCCGCCGCACGCGTCGACGACGTTGCGACGACGCCGACCGGGCCCGTTAGGCTGCCGCTCTGGCGTGCCGGGAAGCCTGGTCGGCGTCGTTGTCGTCGTTCCGCCCCTGCTCAGGAGTTCTCGTGGCCCGCTTCACTCGCGACCCGCAACAGCGCGATCGGCGCTCGCGGGCGTTCGTTCCCACCCCGAATAACCTGCGAGTGATCCCTGGGTTCCTGCGGCGGGAGACGGTCGGCGGGGCGCTGATGCTGCTCGCCACGGTGGCGGCGTTGACCTGGGCGAACCTCGCCCCGCAGGCCTATGAGGCCGTCCGCCAGTTCCACGTCGGCCCGCTTACCATCCAGCACTGGGCCACCGACGCCCTGCTGACGGTGTTCTTCTTCCTGGCCGGCATGGAGCTGAAGCGTGAGTTCGTCTCCGGCTCCCTGAGCGACCCGAAGGCTGCGCTCGTGCCGGTGGTGGCGGCGATGGCCGGGATGGCGGTGCCCGCCGGGATCTATCTCGCCGTGAATGCGACCATGGCCGGCGGGCACCTGGGTGGCTGGGCGGTGCCCATGGCCACCGATATCGCGTTCGCGCTGGCCATCCTCGCGGCCGTCGGTTCCAAGCTCCCGGTCGCACTGCGCGCCTTCCTGTTGACCCTCGCGATCGTTGACGACCTGGGCGCGATCATGGTCATCGCCGTGGCCTTCACCTCCGACCTGAGCCTCGGCTGGCTCGCGGGCGCGCTCGCCGGTGGCCTGACCTGGTGGTGGCTCCAGCGCCGCCGGGTGGACGTGTGGTGGCCCTATGTCCCGCTGTTCATCATCACCTGGTGGTGCATGCTGTCCAGCGGTGTGCACGCGACCATCGCCGGCGTCCTGCTCGGGCTGCTCACCCGGTCCGAGGCCGCCGACCCGCACGATCCGGTCGACCGGTGGAGCCACTTCATCCACCCCTTCTCGGCAGGCTTCGTGGTGCCGGTGTTCGCGCTGATGGCCGCGGGCGTACGCATCACTCCCGGCGCCCTGCGCGACATGATCACCTCACCCGTGGGGCTCGGGATCGTGCTCGGCCTCGTGGCGGGCAAAGTGATCGGCGTGTTCGCCGGGGCGTACCTCACGACCCGCTTCACCCGCGCCACCCTCGCCCCCGGCCTGCGCTGGTCGGAGATCTTCGCCGTGAGCGTCCTGGCCGGTGTCGGGTTCACCGTCGCCTTGTTCGTGACCGAGCTGGCGTTCGGCACCCAGCCCGAGTTCCTGGAGCGGGGCAAGGCCGCCGTCCTCACCGCGTCGGTGATCGCCGCGGTCCTCGCGACCATCATCCTGCGCGGACGCATCCGTGCCCGGGAGGCGCAGCTGTTCGACCGGCTCGGCTGAGCGGCACCAGCGCGGCCCGATGCCCGGTCAAGCCCGAGGCGCCCCGGGCGATGATGCATCCCTCATTTTCGGTTCACTTGGGGTTCATCGGGAGTGCCTAGCGTTATGGCCAAGCCGATCAACCCCGGATCGGCACGGCACCAAAGGAGCCCCCATGAAGCGCATCGTCTCCATCGCTTTCGCGACGGCCGCACTGGCCGGCTCGACGCTCGTCCTCGCCCCCACCGCCCATGCCGGTGACTACACCTGCCGCGGCACCATGAACAATCGCTCGTTCGGCGGCAACGTGGTTGTCCCCAGCGGCGCGACCTGCACGCTGAACGGCGGCTACGTCGACGGCAACGTCAAGGTCTATCGCGGCGCGACCGTCTATGTGAACGGCACCACCGTCAAGGGCAACCTCGAGGGTGAGAACCACCGGCACGTCTCCGCGAGCCGCGCCTATATCGACGGCAACATCCAGCTCAAGCAGGGCGGCAGCGCCACCCTGACCGCCAACCGGGTCGACGGTGACATCCAGTCCTTCACCAACGCCGGCACCCAGGTGTTCCGCACCAACTACGTCGACGGCAACCTCCAGTGCAAGTCCAACCGGCCGGCTCCGACCGGTGGCGGCAACATCGTGGACGGCAACAAGGAAGACCAGTGCCGTCGCCTGTGACTCCCTGACCGCACACTGACCAACCCACCCCCGGGCCGGACGCTTCAGGCGTCCGGCCCGTCTCATGCCCGCAAGCCTCCCGGCAGCCCGTCCGCACCGATATCGACTCGTCAACTCGCGGGAGGCGGGGGTGGGCAGTGTCGGAGCAGGGCACTAGGCTCGGGCACATGGCGCACGCACACGACACGATCCGCACGGAGGCCGCCTCCCGGCCCCCGGTGGGGGATCTGATCAACCAGGTGAAGACCGACATCGTCGAGCTGGTGCAGCACGAGATCGCGCTGGCCAAGGCCGAGTTGGTGCCCCAGGCCAAGGCTGGGGGCGTGGGTGCCGGGCTGTTCCTCGGCGCCGGCTATTTCGCGCTCAACGGGCTGTCGCTGCTGTTCCTCAGTGGCGCCCTTGGCATCGCGGCCCTGTTCAACGCTCCGACTGGCGGGGTGGCGCTGGGCTTCGTGATCATGGCCGCGGTGGTCTTCGTGATCGCGGGCATCCTGGCCGGCATCGGGCTGGTGTTCGTCAAGAAGGTCAAGGGTCCGAAGCGCACGATCGCGCAGGCCGAGGCCACGATGGAGACCATCCAGCACGCCATCACTCGGGCCACCGCCGACGTCAGGACCCAGGAGCTGGAGCGCAAGACGTTCCGGCACCCGGAGAATCTCGATCCCAACCTGCGCAACCCGGGCGACCTGCGCTGAACACGATCGGCGCCCTCGAGATCGGCGGCAGCCACGTGTGCGTCGGGCTGGTCGATCCCGCCACCTGGTCGCTGTCCGATTTCTCGCGCCACCCGCTCGACTCCGCCGCGCCGCTGGCCGGATTCCTCGCGACCGTGCGCACGGCGACGCGCGGACTCAACCCTCCGCAGCGCTGGGCGGTCGCGATCCCCGGCCCGTTCGACTATGCCCGTGGGATCGGGGGCGTGCACCCGGCGGGCAAGCTGGCGGGTCTCGCCGGCGTGGAGGTGCGCCCGGCGCTCGCTGAGGTGCTGTCGGCGGCCGAGGTCGCGTTCGTCAACGATGCTGCGGCGTTCGCTGCGGGCCAGGCCGTGACCGAGCCCGGGATCAGCCGCCTGCTCGCCCTCACCTTCGGCTCCGGCATCGGGTCGACCTTCATCGAGGGCGGTCGGCCGGTCCTCGACGATCGCGTGCCCCCCGGTGGTGAGGTCTATTGCCTGCCCGCCGGCACGGCCACGATCGAGTCCCGTTTCGGTCCCGCCGCCCTGGCCGCTGCCCGCGGCTGCGACTCGTTCCGCGCGCTCTCGGCGTACGCCCGGGAGGATGCGGTGGTCGCGGACAGCGTGCGGGCGGACTTCGTGGGCCTCGCCGACGCGCTGGCGCCATGGCTGGTCTCCTTCGCCCCCGAACTGGTGGTGTGCGGTGGCGGGGTGTGCCACGCCTGGGATCTGTTCGGCGAGGCGTTCACCGAGCGGCTGCGTGCCCACGCGGGAGCCGGCCTGCGGGTGGTGGCGGTCACGGATACCGAGCGGGTGGCGCTGCGGGGTGCCGTCGCCCTCACTGGCGTGGAGTAGCCTGCACGGTGTGGCGAACGAAATCCCAACGACGAACCAGGTCCTGACGGGATGGGGGCGCACCGCACCGACCGCGGCCGAGGTGTTGTCCACCCCTGACGTCGAGCTGATCGCCCGGGCGGTCGCCCAGGTGGCCGACGACAACGACAGCAAGCCCGATCATCTGCGCCGCGGCGTGATCGCCCGGGGTCTGGGCCGCTCCTATGGCGATGTCGCACAGAACGCCGGTGGTCTGGTCATCGATATGACCGCGCTGCGCCGCATCCACAGCATCGACGCCTCGAGCGCGCTGGTCGAGCTGGATGCCGGGGTTGACCTGGAGACACTCATGAAGGCCGCGCTGCCGTTCGGCCTGTGGGTGCCGGTGCTGCCGGGCACGCGCCAGGTCACGATCGGCGGCGCGATCGGCAACGACATCCACGGCAAGAACCATCACAGCGCCGGATCGTTCGGTGATCATGTGACGCAGATGCACCTCCTGATCGCCGACGGGCGCGTCCTCACGATCACCCCCGAGGGCACCCCCGATGATCCGGACGCCTCGATCTTCTGGGCGACCGTCGGCGGGATGGGCCTGACCGGGGTCATCCTGCGGGCAACGATCCAGATGACGCGCACCGAAACGGCATACTTTCTCGCCGACGATGACCGCACCAACACCTTGGACGAGACGGTCGCCTTCCACAGCGATGGGTCGGAACACAACTACACCTATTCGAGCGCGTGGTTCGATGCGATCTCCGCTCCCCCGAAACTCGGTCGTGCCGCGATCTCGCGGGGCAATCTGGCGACGCTGGCGGAACTCGAGGAGTATGCCCCGAAGCTCGCGAAGGATCCGCTGGCGTTCAATGCCCCGACCCTGCTCACCTTCCCCGATATCTTCCCCAACGGTCTCGCCAACAAGTGGACGTTCTCGATGGTGGGCGAGGCCTACTATCGAATGGGCGGCACGAGCCGCAACAAGATCAAGAATTTGACGCAGTTCTATCACATGCTCGATCTCTTCGGTGAGTGGAACCGGGCGATGGGACCGGCGGGGTTCCTGCAATACCAGACGCTCGTGCCTATGGATGCGGTTGAGCCGTTCAAGCAGATCATCCGCGAGATCCAGAAGTCCGGGCATTATTCGTTCCTCAACGTGTTCAAGTTGTTCGGCCCCGGCAACAAGGCGCCCATTTCCTTCCCCATGGCCGGCTGGAACGTGTGTGTGGACTTCCCGATCAAGAAGGGCCTCGGAGAATTCTGTGACGAGCTGGACCGGCGGATCATGGAATTCGGAGGCCGGGTTTATACGGCGAAGGATTCCCGGGTGTCCGCGGAGAACTTCCGCCGCATGTATCCCCGGACCGACGAATTCGTCGCCACCCGTCGCCGCGTCGACCCGAACTCCGTCTTCGTCTCCGACATGGTCCGCACCCACCTCACCGCCGCTCCCGTGGTCG
>JAUNRO010000074.1 GCA_030544185.1 Propionibacteriaceae bacterium
CGTGGGTGCGGACACCGAGGGCGTGGGCGCGAGATCGAAGGTCTGGAGCGGTGCCGATACGCCGCATGACGTTCACCCGTCCTGGGGCGCTCCGCACAGACCCCTTGGGCCGTGACGCCCGCGCAGAATCCCCGTCCAGTGCCGCTGCCCGACCCCGTTTCCCCTTGTCAGCCACCATCGCGATCACACGGGACGTGGATTCTGCGCAGAATGGTCGAGCACTGCCGGCGTTGGCGCCGCTGCGGGAGGACTCAGCCCCGCCGGAGGTCGCCGAGGAGCCGGAACAACCACGTATCCGGGCGCACCTCACCCGTCGCCAAGTAGTGCAACGTCTCGTCATAGACCAGCGTCCGGTCGAGCTCGTCCAGGCCCTCGGGCCGGGCGGCGATGACGAGCAGATCGCCGGGACGCAGGGACGTGTCCTCGGGCGGGAGGAACAGCGTGTGCTCGTCACGGATGAGAGAGACGACGAGCATGGGCAGCGGGGTGAGCCAGTCCTCGGGATCGGCGATCAGCTGCTCGATCGTGAGCGGCTTGCCGGCCCCCAGCCAGCGCATCACTGCCGGCGCGGCCGCGGCGTCGATGACGAACTCGGTGCTCGTGGGCGTACCCCCACCGACCCGGGCCAGGAACCGGGCCAGGACATCCTCGGACCAGTCGTCCTCGGCATTCAGGACATGGTCGATGAACGCCCAATAGTCCGGCGAAAGGATGTGGGCGAGGACCTCGCGGGCGACGAGCGCGCTCGGCACGAACAGCGAGTCGGCCGCGAACGCCTGCACGGTGGCGCACCGCCAGATAGATGTCGGGGTTCTCCAGCCGGGCGTGCGCAGCGAGCGCGAGATTCTCCACGTCGCTCTCGGCGCCGGCCACCATGCCGACCTTCCCCGTGACATCCGGGTTGCCGTCGGCCGGATCGCTGATCGTGACGTCCAGCCCGATGGCCTGCAGGTCGCGGGCGACCTCCTGGCTGAACTTGCCGTCGCCCACGACGACCCAGGGGCCGTCGGTGAGGCTCTCGAGGCGCTCCAGCATCGGGCTGTCGACCGGATCCATCAGCCAGGTCGCGAGCTGGAAGGTCGCCGGCTTCTTCAGTGCGAGCGCGAGATAGTGACCATAACGGTCATAGGGATTGATCACCGCGGTGGGCCCGAAATCGGTCATCCGCTGGGCGATCCTGCGGTTGTCGCAGCGTGCGATCACCGGCAGGTCGGGGCGCAGCATGTGCACGTTCATCGCGATGGCGAGATTGCAGGCGTCGTTGGTGAGGGCGAGTACGCCCTCGCAGAGCGGATGGCCGAGTCCCGCGAGACCCAGCAGTGCCGGGTTGTGCACGTCACCCTGGATGCCCGGGACATCCTCACTGTGCTGATCGATCGCGAGGTTGTCGACCTTGGTCTGGTTGTGATCGACCACGACGAACCGCCGCCCGTGGTCGTCCAGCACCCGCGACACGGCGCGCCCCGTCTGGCCATAGCCCGCCACGATCAGGAACGGCTCGGAGATCGACCGGACCCGCCGGCGCAGCCGCTGCACCGTGATCGCCTCGCGGAAGCCACGGTCCTGCACGAGCGCGAACAGCGCCGACAGGGCGTACGCCCACCCGATCACCGACAGATAGATCGAGAATGTCACCCACATCCGCTGCGGATAGGTGAACGGATAGGGAATCTCACCGAACCCGATCGTCGTCGCCGTATAGCTGATCACATAGAACGCGTCGAACATCGTCAGCCGATGCGGGTTCCCGTCGCCGTCGACGCCCGGCATCAGGCTCAGGCCGATGACCGAGATCGCGAAGATCACGATCAGCACGATCAGCGGCGCCCGCATCCGGCGCAGCACCAGGAAGATCGCGTCCGTGCCGGGCACCTCCGTGGGCACGGCCACCTGGCGGCGGCGCAGCACCTGACGCCGGACGCGCTCCCGGGTGCTCAGCAGCAGCAGCGGATTGCCCATCGGTGCACCTCAGCGGCGGCGGTGGCTCATCGTCTCGGAGACGAGCAGGATGATCGATACGAAGTTGGCCAGGCAGGCGCCGATGGCCAAGGACACCACCGAGGACAAGTGGTGGGTGTCCATCTCGTGCAACACCTGGTCGGCATAGATCCACGTCCCCGCCGCGAGGATCAGCTGGATGCTCGCCACGAGGCTCGTCGCAAGGTGAATCGCGCCGATCTGCGTGCGGTCACCGAACTTGAGGATCGTGGCGATGACGTTCACGATCACCGCGGCATAGAGCTCATAGACGTTGTGCTGCTCGGGATCGGTGAGGTCGCCGATCACATAACCGAAATTGAGCGTCGCTGCCAGCAGCACGAAGAAGCCGAAGACCACCTTCTCGAGGTTCACGCGTCCGACGATAGCCCTGCCGGTGGACAAAAGGGAGCCTTCGAAGTCCCGCGGCGGGCGCACTCACTCCGGGAAGAAGATCTCCTCGATCGTGCGGTCGAAGACCTTGGCGATGGTGAAGGCCAGGGGCAGGGACGGGTCATAACGGCCGGACTCGAGTGCGTTGACCGTCTGGCGCGAGACGTCGAGCTCCTTGGCCAGGTCGGCCTGGGTCCAGCGGCGGTCGGTGCGGAGTTCCTTGAGTTTGTTCTTCATCGGTATTTCCAGCCCGTCCACGCCGTGCCCGCTCCGAAGAACACGGCCCAGACCGGGATGACCCAGACCCAGGGGAGCGCCGGCCCGCCGACGGTCTGGATCATGCCGATGCAGAAGGTGACGAGGAGCGTTCCGGCGACCGAGACCGCCAGGGAATCGAGGAGCTTGCGCGCCTGGAACTCGTCGGCCTCGCGGATATAGCGCCACAGCGCCCAGACACCGAGCGCGACCCCGAGGACCGGCAGGCTGGCGAGGACATAGCGGGCGATCGACCCCTCCGGCTGGCTCCGGGCGAGGGGGAGGCTGACGAGGATGAGCACCGTATAGACGACGGCGGCGAAGAGGAAGCGGAAGAGGTACGCGCGGTTGGAGCGTTGCTGGGTGGTCATGATGGGCCTCCGTTCGTTGGGAGTTGGACCGGGGGAGCGTCAGCCGAGCGCCGCGAAGACGATGGGCAGGCCGAGGCCGACGACATCGAGCAGCCAGTGGGCGATGATCAGCGGCCACAGGCGCTTGCGCCACAGATAGAGCGCGCCGAACATCAGGCCGGCCAGGAAGGTGGTGATGAACCGGGCGATCTGGGCGCGCAGATCCAGGGGCGTGAGGGCCGCGTGCTGGAGGGCGAAGAAGAACGCCATGATGATGAGCCCGAGCGCGCGGTTGGTGCGGGCGGTGAGTTCGGTCTGGGCCCAGCCGCGATAGAGGACCTCCTCCGCGATCGCGACCGTGGCGGACATGATCAGGGTGGTCCACAGCGCGAGGAACAACAGGGGCGGGGTCACGGCGGGCATGCTGCTCACCGGCGGCGGGCCCTGATAGGCGACCAGATTGCCGATGAAGCTGGCGGCGATGAAGCCGATCGTGGCGATGGGATAGAGCACCAGGCCCCAGCCGGTGTCGCGAAGATTGGCGCCGATGAGCTCCCGCAGGCTGCGGCCCTGGCGACGCAGGAGAGCTCCGATGACGATGACGGAGATGATGTCGACGGCGACGATCGAGACGTTGCCCCACGCCAAGGCGTTGAGATAGCTGCCGGCGAGCGGGATGAGCGCCGTCGTGATGGCGAAGAGCAAGACGGTGCGCAACAGCAAGACGCCGATGATGACCGGCCAGAGGGCGGGCCGGTGGGTGCTGGTGATGGTTGGCGACGGCTGGTTCATGTCTTCTAATGTAAAGCTGCCTTGACTCACGAGTCAAGGGGCTTTGACATTTTGTGTCAAGTTTCTTTTACCAAGAAGGCAGGGTTCAGGCGTACAACTCGACGAAGTTCTGCAGGATCAGCTGCGGATGCACGACGTTCGCGGAGAGGGCCTCGCGGGTGAGGCGGTCGAGCTCGTCGGGATGGAAGTATCCGGCGTGGCGATATTCCTGCAGCCGCTCGATGAGCCCGGCCGAGTCGAGCTCGGGATGGAACTGCGTGGCATAGAGGTTCTTCTTCACGCGAAACATCTGCACGGGGCATGGGCCGGAGGTCGCAAGCAGCACGGCGTGCGCGGGCAATTCCCGGACGGCCTCCTTGTGGCCCAGGAAGGCGTCGAACCGCTCGGGCATCCCCGCGCACAATGGATCCTCGCGCCCTGCCTCGGTCAGCTCGATGTGACCCGTTCCGGGCGGTTCGCCGAACGTCCGGTCGACGACCGCGCCCTGATGGGTCCCCAGCGTGCCGACGCCATAACACGCCCCCAGGAACGGCATGTCCCGTGCGACGATCTCGTCGAGGATCTTGCTCATGTCGGCCTCGACGCGCTGCTGGATGACCGACTTCTCGGTGATCGGGTCGGAGGAGTTGAACGGGCTGCCACCGGTGATCACGCCCGCATAGCGGTCCAGATCGACCGGCGGCATCGGTTCCTCCTCGAGCCGGACGCGATCCATCCGGCTCGTCGGCAGGCCGGCGTAGTGACAGATCGCCTCATATTCGGAGTCCGCGATCGCGTGCCCGGCGCGCGTGCCGAGGAAAAGGAAGGGGCGCGTGTTCGCAGCGCCGCCAGCAGGGGGTGTGCTCATGACTTTCCTTGGACCAGTTGGCAGGTGAGGCGGGCCGTCGCGATGCGGTTGCCGTCGTCGTCGACGAGTTCGATCTGGTACGCCGCGAGCCGGCTGCCCAGGGAGAGCGCGGTGGCCGTGCCGGTCACCCAGCCGGAGCGGGCGGAGCGGTGGTGGGTCGCGTTGAGGTCGACCCCGACGGCGATCTTGCCGTGCGCGTGGGCGTGGACGTTGGCCGCGACCGATCCGAGGGTCTCGGCGAGCACACCGGTGGCGCCCCCGTGCCAGAGCCCGAACGGCTGGGTGTTGCCCTCGACCGGCATCCGCCCGACCGTGCGGTCGGCGGACACCTCCAGCATCTCCAGTCCCATCTTGACGTCGAGCGGGCTGCGCAGATGCAGATCGGTGAGCTCCGGGGGCACAGTCATGTGCGAAGATTAGCGCCGGGTTTCGGTGGGCGGCGACAGTGTCCGATGGGCTCTGTAGGCTCCCTGATCGTGGTGACCAACAGCGCAACCGAGACGACCGAGCAGCGCCCGAAGCTGCTTCTCATCGACGGCCATTCGGTGGCCTATCGGGCGTTCTATGCGCTGCCGGTGGAGAACTTCGCGACAAAGACCGGGCAGCACACCAACGCCGTGTTCGGGTTCACCTCGATGCTCATCAATGTCCTGCGCGATGAGCAGCCCACCCATCTCGCGGTGGCGTTCGACGTGTCGCGCCAGACGTTCCGGCAGGCGGTCTATGCCGACTACAAGGCGAATCGCGCGACATCGCCCGATGAGTTCAAGGGCCAGGTGACGCTGATCAAGGAGGTCCTCGACGCGCTCAACGTCGTGCACGTCGAGGTCGACGGCTATGAGGCCGACGATGTGATCGCCACCCTCGCGACGACCGCGCCGCAGCAGGGCATGGACGTCTTGATCTGCACCGGCGACCGCGATGCGATGCAACTTGTCACCGACCAGGTCACCGTGCTCTATCCGCGCAAGGGCGTCTCGGACCTGCTGCGGATGACACCGGCGGCCGTCGAGGAGCGCTATCTGGTGTCGCCCACCCGCTATCCCGACCTGGCGGCGCTGGTGGGGGAGAACTCCGACAACCTGCCGGGGGTCCCGAAGGTCGGGCCGAAGACCGCAGCCAAATGGCTGGCCGAGTGGGACGGGCTGGAGAACATCCTGGCCCACGCCGGGCAGATCAAGGGCGTCGCCGGCCAGAACCTGCGCGACAACCTGGAGCAGGTCCGCATCAACCGTCAGGTCAACGCGCTGCTCACCAACCTGGAGCTGCCCGTGGGCCTGGACGTGATGACCCGCCGGACGTGGGATCGCGAGGCCACCCACGCGCTGTTCGATGCGCTGGAGTTCCGCGTCCTGCGCGACCGGCTGCTGGAGACGCTGCCGCCGGAGGCCACCGAGCCCGAGGGCGGATTCGAGCTCGCGGTCGAGATGCTCGGCCCGGCCGAGCTGGGGCCGTGGCTGGACGCTCATGCATCGGGCGCCAGCCACGCCGGGGTCGAGGTCACCGGCCACTGGGCGGCCGGGGCCGGGGACGTGCTCGCGCTGTCGCTGGCCGCATCCGACGGGGCGGCTGCCTGGCTGGACGTCGCCGGGCTCGATGCCGCCGACGAGCAGGTCCTCGCCGAATGGCTCGCGGACGCCAGCAAGCTCAAGATGATGCACGATGCCAAGGGTCCGTTGCTCGCGCTGTGGTCCCGCGGCTGGGACCTCGCCGGGCTGGCGTGTGACACGCAACTGGCGGCGTACATCCTCAAACCCGACCAGCGCACCTTCGACCTGGGCGACCTGAGCATCCGCCATCTCAAGCGCGAGCTGAAGGTCGACGAGCCGGTGGGCAGCGCACCGGCCGACCAGGGCGCGCTGTTCGACGACGTCGACTCCGAGGAGGCCGCCCACCAGGCCTCGATGGTCCGGGCGCGCGCGGTGATCGACCTCGCGGAAGCGCTCGACGCCGAGCTCGCCGAGCGCTCACAGACCCATCTGCTCACCGAGGTCGAGCTGCCGCTGCAGCGGACGCTGGCCCGGATGGAGCGGGTCGGCATCGCGGTCGACGTGGGCTATCTGGAGGAGCTGGAATCGCACTTCGACGCGGCGGTGACCACGGCGGCCGATGCGGCGTACGCCGTGCTCGGCAAGCAGATCAACCTCGGCTCCCCGAAGCAGCTCCAGGTGGTGCTGTTCGACGAGCTGGGGATGCCGAAGACGCGGCGGACGAAATCGGGCTATACGACGGACGCCGATGCGCTGCAGGGGCTGTTCGCCAAGACCGAGCACCCGTTCCTGGCGCATCTGCTGGCGCACCGCGACGCGATCCGGCTGCGCCAGACGGTGGAGGGGCTGCTCAAGTCGGTCGCCGACGACGGCCGGATCCACACGACCTATCTGCAGACGATCGCCGCGACGGGCCGGCTCTCCTCGACCGACCCGAATCTGCAGAACATTCCGATCCGCACCGAGGAAGGCCGCCGGATCCGGGAGGCCTTCGTCGTCGGCCCGGGCTTCGAGTCGCTGCTGACCGCGGACTATTCGCAGATCGAGATGCGGATCATGGCCCACGTGTCCGCCGATGATCAGCTCCTCGAGTCGTTCCGCTCCGGGATCGACTTTCACACGGTGACGGCGGCGAAGGTGTTCGAGGTCGCCCCCGAGGCGGTGACGCTGGAGATGCGGGCGAAGATCAAGGCGATGAACTATGGGCTGGCCTATGGTCTGAGCGCGTTCGGGCTGTCGAACCAGCTCAAGATCGAGACGTCGGAGGCGAAGGCGCTGATGGATGACTACTTCGAGGTGTTCGGCGGCGTCCGCGACTATCTGCAGGGGATTGTGGCGGAGGCGCGGAAAACCGAATATACGGAGACGATCCTGGGGCGGCGGCGCTATCTGCCGGACCTCATGAGCTCGAACCGCCAGCGTCGGGAGATGGCCGAGCGAATGGCGCTCAACGCCCCGATCCAGGGCTCAGCGGCCGACATCATCAAGGTCGCGATGCTTGACATCGAGTCCGGTCTGGCGAAGGAAGGACTCGCGTCGCGGATGCTGCTGCAGGTCCATGACGAGTTGGTGTTCGAGGTCGCGCCGGGGGAGCGCGAGCCGTTGGAGGCACTGGTCCGCGACCGGATGGGCAATGCCGTCGCGCTCAACGTGCCGTTGGATGTGTCCGTCGGGGCCGGCGCGACCTGGCATGAGGCGGCCCACTGAGGGCGGCGCCCCGGCCGGTACGCCGGATCGAGGCGCGGGCGGACTTCGCCGGCGACCTCGGGGAGTGGCCGTTCACGATCCCGGCCGTGCGTCAGCTCCTGTCCGACGGGCTCGACCTCGGGCAGGCGACGATCCTTGTCGGCGAGAACGGGACCGGGAAATCGACGTTGGTCGAGGCACTCGCCGAGGCGTACGGTTTCAATCCCGAGGGCGGCTCGACCGGCGCCATGCACACGACCCGCCGTTCGGAATCCGGGCTCCCCGACGCCGTCACGCTCGTGCGGGGTGCGGGGGCGGCGAAGGGCGGATATTTCCTGCGGGCGGAGACGATGCACGGGTTTTACACCTATCTCGAGGACGTCGGGATGGGTGGCTTCCACGAGCAGAGCCACGGCGAGTCGTTCCTGGACCTGATCGAGTCGCGGGCCTTCAAGCGAACCGGTGAGGCCTGGCCGGGGCTCTATCTGTTCGATGAGGTCGAGTCCGCGCTGTCGTTCCAGTCGAGCCTGCGGGTGCTCGCGCTGCTGCGGGAGCTGCTCGCCAACGAGCGGGTCCAGGTCGTCCTCGCCACGCACTCGCCCATCCTCGCCGCGCTCCCGGGCGCGACGATTCTCGAGCTCACCGCAGACGGATTCCGCGAGACGGCGTGGGAGGACCTCGACCTGGTCGTCAACGAGCGCTATTTCCTCAGCGACCCCCGGCGTTTTCTCCGGCACCTGGACTGAGCACGTTCCCGCGGGAACGCGAGAATCCTGTGCTGCAACGAATTCGGCGTTCCCGCGGGGACGTTGTGGGGGTTCGGAGGCCGCTCGTCAGCGGGTGGGGGTGAGCCGGGTGGTGTTGAGGATCTCGCCGAGACCGTTGCGCAGCGACACGGTCAGGTTGGCCCGGTGGTCGAAGTCGCAGTGGCCGAAGAACATCGCCTTCTGGTCGCGCGGCGACTGGTTGACATAACGCGGCAGCGCCTGGAACTGCAGCTCGGGACCGAAGGTGGCGTCCAGTTCGTTCGGCCCGAAGCCGCCCGCGGAGATCGGCCCGGCGACGAACTCATAGAACGGGTCGAAGTCCTGGAACTTGGCCCGGGCCGGGTCATAGTGATGCACCGCGCAATAGTGCACGTCACCGGTCAGCCACACGACGTTGCGGACGCGGCGGCGCTTGATCTCGCTGAGGACGTACGCGATCTCGAGCTCCCGGCCGAGGGGCAGCCCCGGGTCGCGGTTGGCGACGGCTTCGATGTTCACGGGGCCGTCGGGAACGATGAGTCCGATCGGCATGTCGGCCGCGATGACCTTCCACGTGGCCTTCGAGCGGGCCAGCCCGCGGATCAGCCATTCGACCTGTTCCCGCCCGAGGATCGGCTGCGGGGTGGGCTCGAGACCAGGGGTGTTGGTGCCGCGATCGGTGCGCATGTCGAGGACGAACACGTCCAGCATCCCGCCGCGCTCGACCTTGCGATAGATCCGGCCCGAGGGATGGGGGCCGGTCGCCATCGGCATGTTCTCGAAGAACGCCTGCCGGGCGCGGGGGACGAGGACGTCGAGGCGCTTTTCGGCATAGCGCTCGTCGGTGAGAATCTCTCCGGGATACCAGTTGTTGGTGACCTCGTGGTCGTCCCACTGGGAGATCACCGGCACATTGCGATAGAACTCGCGCACGTTCGCATCGCTTTGGTTATAGCGATAGCGGCCGCGGAAGTCCGCCAGCGTCTCGGAGACGTGATCGACGCCGAAGTCCACGACGTTGCGCCAGATCTGGCCGTCTGGCTCGACGACCTCCGGCAGGATCGGGTTGTCGCCATAGATGTTGTCGCCCGAGTGGATGAACAGGTCCGGACGGGTCGCGAGCATGGCCTGGTAGGCCACCATGCCGCCGAGCTCGGGATTGATGCCCCAGCCCTGGCCGGAGGTGTCCGCGGTCCAGACGAGCGAGGTCGCCCGGCGGCCCATGGCCGGGGTCCGGAACCGGCCGACGCCGCGCTCGCCCCGCCGTCCGCGGCGGTCCTCGAACTCGATCCAGTATTCGTAGTCGGTGTCCTGGGTCAACTGCCTCAGCTGGACCTGGGCGGTGAAGTCGGTGGCGGCGGTGGCCAGGGGGCCACGCACCTCATAGCGCCGGCGGCTCCGGCCGCGGGTGATCGTGACGATCATGCGGCCCTCCTCCGACGAGCGTGCCCAGACGACGGCCGAGGTCGGGGTGACATCGCCGGACTGAATGCCGCTGGGCAGCGTGGCCCGTGAGCGCGGCCCGTGGGGTCGAGGGTGGGGGTGAGGGTGCTTGCGGGGGGAGGCCTCGGCGGTGGTGGCGCCGAGGGTGGCAGCGCCCGCGGCGGCGAGCGTCCCGGTGACGAAGGTGCGACGTGTGAGGGGGGTCATATCCCCGATCGTGGTGGGGCCCGGTTGAATCCGGCCCCCTTCCCGGGTGACCTGCGGTTGAACACCTGACGACGACTCCGCGGCGCGGGAACCTCCCGAGTCCCGCCGAACTCCGCCCGGCGATTGCGGCACGGTGTCACCATGGGGTCATGGCACTCAGTGTGTTTGACCTGTTCAAGGTAGGAATCGGCCCGTCGAGCTCGCACACCGTGGGGCCGATGCGCGCGGCGGTGCGTTTTTGCACCGAGCTCGATGAGAACGGCATGCTCGACCGTGTCGAGCGCGTCCATGCGGAACTGTTCGGCAGCCTCGGAGCGACAGGGAAGGGGCACGCCAGCGATACGGCGGTGATCCTCGGCCTGCTCGGGGAGGAGCCCGACAAGGTGGATCCGCGTGCGGTCACGGGTCAGATCGACCGCGTGCGCACGGAGCACACCCTGGCGCTGGCCGGCCGGCGCGAGATCACGTTCAATCCCGAGACCGACCTGATCCTCAACGGCAAGGTGTCCCTGCCGTTCCATCCCAACGGGATGACGCTCACCGCCTTCGACGCCGAGGGCAACGAGCTGGCCAAGGAGTCCTACTATTCGATCGGTGGTGGGTTCGTCGTCGACGAAGCCTCCGCGGAGGCCGACCAGCTGGTCACCGATGGCCCCGAGGTGCCCTATCCCTTCACCACGGGCGACGCGCTGATGGCGGCGTGCCACGAGTCCGGGCTGTCGCTGTCCGGTCTCGTGCTCGCCAACGAGGCGGCGTTCCGCCCGGAGGCCGAGACCCGGGCCGGGCTGTTGCACATCTGGTCGGTCATGTCGGAGTGCATCGAACACGGCCTGCGCACCGAGGGCATCCTGCCCGGTGGCCTGCGCGTACGCCGCCGTGCGCCCGAGCTCTGGCGCAAGCTGAAGATCGACACCCAGGCCGACGATCCGCTGCGCGGCATGGACTGGGTGAGCCTGTGGGCGCTGGCGGTCAACGAGGAGAACGCCGCCGGTGGCCGCGTCGTGACCGCGCCGACGAACGGCGCGTCCGGAGTCATCCCGGCGGTGCTGAAGTACTACACGGAGTTCGTCCCCGGGGCGAGCGACGACGGCATCGTCCGGTTCCTGCTGATCGCCGGTGCCATCGGCATCATCATCAAGGAATCGGCCTCGATCTCCGGCGCCGAGGTCGGCTGCCAGGGCGAGGTGGGCTCGGCGTGCTCGATGGCGGCCGGGGCGTTGAACGGCGTGCTCGGCGGTTATACGCACCACATCGAGAACGCGGCTGAGATCGGCATGGAACACAACCTCGGGCTCACCTGCGACCCCATCGGTGGTCTCGTGCAGATCCCCTGCATCGAGCGCAACGCGATCGCCGCGGTCAAGGCGATCGCCGCGGCGCGCACGGCGCTGCACGGCGACGGCACCCACAAGGTGACGTTCGACGAGGTCGTGAAGACCATGCGGGACACGGGCCGGGACATGCAGGCGAAATACAAGGAGACCGCGCTCGGCGG
>JAUNRO010000075.1:0-9012 GCA_030544185.1 Propionibacteriaceae bacterium
CTCGATCGGGTCGATGCAGAACCCGGAGGAGCGGCCGTAGGTGTCCAGGCGCATCTCGTCCCCCACCCGCTGCCGGACGAAGCAGAAGCCCCGCTGCCCCTCCCGCAGCCGGCATTCGCGCGGGCACAGGTCGCACTGCATGCGCCCGTCGGCCAGGGGGTGCCAATAGCGGGCGGGATGGTGCTCAGCCGGCGGAAGGTTGGCGCCGTGCATCACTCGCTCCAGGCGGTCACGGAATATCGCGAAACCTGCCACGTGGGGTCCCAGGCCCGCCTGTCCACGCCGGCCTTGAGCTTGAGGTGGGCGACGAAGTCGCGAGGATCGCGCAGTTGCTCCCAGACCTGCGGCAGGAAGGTGCCCCGGCTGCGGCCGGTCTCCAGCAGGACCCCGTCGCTCCCGGGCCGCAGCTGGTTCACCAGATCCTCCTCATCCGCGCAGTGCATGGGTTCCGGCGGGGAGAGCAGGGAGACCTCGAGCTCCAGCCCGGCGTACTCCTCGGGGCTCACCGGCTGGAACCGCGGGTCCCGGAAGGCAGCGTTGTGGGCATTCCCGCGGACGTCGTCGGCGATCGTCCGATAGGGCTCGATGGTGCCGATGCACCCACGCAGCCGACCCGCGCTGTGCAGGGTCACGAACGACGCCCCGCGCTGTTCCAGCCACTGCGGCGCCGGCAGGGGGGCCGACGCCAGGCCGAAGCGCTCCGCGATCGCGGCGCGGGCCACTGACAGCACGACCGATCCGGCGTCATCCGGCCACATGCTCTGCTCACTCGGGCTCGTACGCACCGATGGCGGCATAGCCCACCACCCTTTCCTTGTCACCGGCGGTGTCGCCGGAGTTGCACCAGCCATAGAGCTCGGTCGACAGTCCCCGGTGGGCGGCACTGACCAGGAAGCCGTTCACCGGCCGGGCACCGCACGCGCGCGTCGGCTCGATCGGCCCGGTGAGGGCGACCATCTGCTGCACGGTCTCCTCATCGAGGCGTTGCGCCGTCTCATAGGCGTAGTAATGCGACAGGTCCGTGCTGAACACCAGCAGCGTCTCCGGGCCACCCCAGCAGCGGTCGACCACCTCGGCGACCTCCTTGGGCTCGGCCTGGCCCACCGCGAACGGCACGAGCTCGAAGGCGCCAAGGATCCGCTGCAGGAACGGCAACTGCACCTCGATCGAGTGCTCCTGCGCGTGCGGGGCGTCGGTCACCATGACCTGGGGCAGGTCGTCGACCTCGGCGGCGCCGACCGGAACGTCGCCGAGCGGGGTCTGGAAGGCCTGGCTGGTGGGCAGGGCGAGACCCCGCAGCGCCACCCGGTGGCTCGGCCCGAACATGACCACCCGCGTGATCTGCTCCGCAGCCTGCTCGATCCTGGCGTACGCACTTGCGGCCATGGCGCCGGAATAGATATAGCCCGCGTGGGGCACGATGACCGCCTTGGGGACCGTCGCGGCGGCACGCCCGGCCTGGGCGCGCCCCTCGGCCATCAGGCCGTCAACGGTCCCGGCGAGATCCGCCTCGCCGCCCGGATAGAACAGTCCCGCGACAGCGGGACGGCGAACTCTGCGCATGCCATCACTCCTGTGTGACTGACTTCCCTTCCAACGTACGCGGATCGGTGAAATGCCGGGCCCACAACCGAAAAAACGGTCGGCCCGCGCGCTCAGCGGCAGACCAGCCGCTGGCTCACCACGTCCGAATAGAGCTCCAGATGGTCGAAGCGGACCACGTGGACGACGCCCGCGAGATCGGCGCCCCCCGGATCGAGCTCGGCCAGCAGGTTCGGCAGTGCCAAGAGCCTCTGCTCGTTGAGCTGCGTCCCCAACGATCCCTCGAAGAGCGCGACATAGAAGATGCCGGTCTCGACGAGGTCCTGGAAGAAGTGGCTGCCATAGGACAGCTCGGGCAAGAAGTTTCCCTCGGCATAGGTGAACTCGCAGAGCACCGACGCGTTCGCCACCTCGGTGAACCGGACCGGCACGCCCAGCGACGGCGTGGTCGTCCCCCAGCGCCCGGGGCCCATGAGCATGAAGTCCTCGCCCTCGAGCAGCCTGTTCAGCAGGCCGATCTCGCGGGCGACGGCATAGCGATCCTGCTGCCCCAGCGCCAGATAGGGCTCCGGTCGGACCGCGATGACATAGCGCAGCGGCAGGCGCACGTTGCCGCCCATGAAATTGCCCTGCGTGGTGAACAGATAGTCACCGCCCTCGCCGATCTCCGGCACGGCGACGGCCTTGCCGAGGCCGCGGGTCTGCAGGGGGCGGCATTGGACGAGGTTGATCCGCCAGCTGTCGTCATCGGCGACGTTGACGGTGAACTCGACGTCCACGGGATAGGCGTACGCCTCCTCGAGCGCCCGCAGCGCCGACCGCAGATAGCGCGGGAAGTCGCTGGTGAGCAGCCCGGCGAAGTCGAGCACCATCGGCTGCTGCGCCCGCCGGCGGCCCTGATCGCGGAGGCGGCGGATCATCTGATAGTCGGGGGTGGCGAAGAGCGACCACGAGGCCCCGATATCGGTCGAGAGCAGGTCGGCCAGCGGCACCGTCCGGTGATCGCCCTCGATGAGGTGCAGCACATCGACATAGTGCTGGGACCAGCGGGCCTCATCGTCGGGGTCGACGAGCGCCTTGCGGGTCGGGTGGTCGAGCGCGACGATCCGCGCATAGTCCTGATGCACCCGATCGACCGCACGCGTGCCGAGCCCGAACACCAGCCGGGCCATCCCGGCGCTCTGGTCGGTGTCTGGATCCCAGACATAGAGGTTGGACGAGTTCGCGACCCCGGCGGCGTGCGGGAAGAAGACCGTGCCGTGATATTCCCCGGAGACCCGCTGAACCAGGACCGCCATCTGCTCGTCGCGTTCGACGAGGTTGCGATTCTTCCGGTATGCCAGGGCGTCCTCGGAGACGGCCGAGGCATAGACGGTCAGGACCGCCTCCTCGAATGCACGCAGCCGCTCCTCGGGAGTGCCGTGATTGACGCAGAACACCGAGTCATATTTTCCGGCGAACGCGTTGCCGTAGTTGTCCTCCAGCAGCGACGAGGAGCGCACGATGATCGGTGATTGCCCGAAATACTCGAGCATCCGCATGAACTGCTCGCGGATCGAGGTGGGGAACTTCCCGGTGCTGATCACCTCGCGCAACTCGGCGGCGGCGGTGAAATAGCCCTCCTTGGTCTTGTGCTCCGACCACAGCCGCCACCAGTGGTTGGCGACGAGATAGGTATAGAACAGGTCCGCCCCCAAGAAGAACGAGTCGTGCGGCTCGAAGCGGTCGGAGAACCGGCCGACGGGATCGTTCTCCAGCACCGCGCGCGCGACCAGCATGCCCACCGACTTGCCGCCCACCGCACCGGTGCCGATCTCGCGATCGGCGATGGCCAGCAGATCGGCGAGGTTGAGATGGCGGCGGCAGAGCTCGACCATCGGCCCATCGCGGCCGATGAGCATGGCCAGCAACAGGTCCTTGGCGGCCTCCTGCTCGTCCGGCATCCCGAACAGGGCGTCGCGGGCCCGGTCGAGCATCACGTGCCACGGGTCGGGCTGCTCGGTGCCCCGGTTGAGGGAGGCGAACAGGCGGGCCGAGGCGCCCGAGGAGGTGATCGAGACGGCGTCGTCCCCGGCGAGGCGGTGGGGGAAATACATCGTGGGGGAATAGCGCTCCCACACCTTCAGCGGGTGCACATAGATCCGGTCGTCGATCAGATAGAGGTCGAACAGCACCTGGGTGGTGTGCCGGATCGAGGCGACCGTGGCGAAGCTGTGGAGGTTCCGGATGATCGCGAAATAGGCGACCGTGTCGAGTTCATAGAGCGACGGGCAGGTGACGCGGAAGAAGTTCATCACCATGAGGTCGGAGTGCCAGTGGCTCAACAGGTCCGACAGACAGTCGAAGACATAGAAGGCCTTGGTGCCCTTGCGGACCACGAGGTGATGCACGGCGGTCGCGAAGTTCTCGAAGCCCTGGGACGGATCGAGCTCGATCACGGTCACGCCGGCGGTGTCGGCGATCACCGGGGCGTGCATCGCGAACCGGACATAGATGATCTCGCGCCCGTCCGCGCGCGCCCGTTCCACATAGGGCTCGACCACGCGCCGATAGTCGTCGACGGAGTCGACCTGCCACACCACGTTGTCGCCGAGGCGGAGCCCGTCGATGACCCGGTCCAGTCCCGGGATGCCGGTTGAGACTGCGTTGTAGTTATCCATCTCAGGAACCGGCGAGCCCGCCGAGATCGAACACCCGGAAGACGACGGCGTACTCCGCACCCATCGCCCCACCGCCCTGGCGCAGGATCTCGGGGATGAACTCGTCGGGCTTGGGATGGTGGGGCAGATCGGCGAGGTAGGCCTCATGGGCCGCCAGCGACTCCACACTCGCGGTGACGGCCGCGCGGTCGACAGCCACGCCATGGGTGGGCTGCGGGTGGCCGGCCACGAGCAGGGCCTTCGTGTGCCACTTGACGAGCCCGTCGTCGACGAGTTCGCGGAAGATCCAGTTGTTGTCGGCATCGCGCACCCCGTCGATCGTGGCGAGCCCGGCCGCGCGGTGATCGGCCTGATTGAGCCCGCCATAGGCCTCGACGTCGAAGTTGGCGGTGATCACCGCATCGGGCCGGAACTCGCGTACCCTCCGCGCGATATCCCGGCGGAGGCCGAGGCCATATTCGAGGGTCCCATCGGGATGGTTGAGGATGCGCAGGTCCTCGACGCCGACGATCGTGCACGCGCGCTGCTGCTCCTGGGCGCGCAGCGGTCCGACCTCTTCCGGCGGAAGCTGCATGCCGGCCTCGCCGGCGGTGAGCAGGAGATACGCCACCTTCTTGCCCTGGCGCGTCCAGTGCGCGACCGCGGCGGAGGTGCCATATTCCAGATCGTCGGGATGGGCGACCACGCAGAGGATGCGGGCCCAGTCGGCGTCGGGCAGTGCGGGCAGCGTCTGACTCATGGATCCATTGTGGCGATTCGGGCCAGTGTCGCATCGGCGGCGCAGCGAAAGGGCATGGAAAGAATGGAACGCCCGACTTGCCAATCCCGGCAAGATACTTCATCATTTAAGTGACAGTTCAACAACACCGGGTCGGACTCCGGCCCGCACCACCTGGCTCCGCGAAGGGAAACCCACCATGACTGCTCTGACCGACCTGCACGGCACCTATACCCTCGACCCCGCCCACACCGAGATCGGCTTCGTCACCCGCCACGCGATGGTGACCAAGGTCCGCGGCGCGTTCAACGACTTCTCCGGCACCGCCACGACCGAGGCCGGCCTGCAGAACGCGCGGATCGACCTCACGATCCAGGTCGCCTCCGTCGACACCCGCAACCCCGACCGGGACACCCACCTGCGCTCGGAGGACTTCTTCGACGTCGATCAGCATCCGGCGATCACCTTCACCTCCACCGCGGGCGGCGCCGCCGCCGCCGAACCCCTGCGCGGCCCCGGTGCCCTGCCGCGCCAGGACGTGACCCGCCCGGTCACCATCGACTTCGAGTTCAACGGCGCCGCCACCGATCCGTTCGGCAACGAGCGCGTCGGACTCGAGGGCCAGGTCCAGGTCAACCGCAAGGACTGGGGCCTCACCTGGAACGCAGCGCTGGAGACCGGCGGCGTGCTGGTCTCGGAGAAGGCGACCCTCGTGTTCGAGGTTTCCGCCATCAGGAATGCCTGATATCCGATCAAGAACTCCTGATATTCATTAAGGAGGCGACAGCGAAAGGAGCCGGTGCGATGGAACTCGAGGACAAAACGGTCATCAGCCTGGAGTGCCAGAACCCCATCCCGGGACCGGCCTTCCTCGACGGTGCGGTCTCCACCGGCACGGTCAGCCTGGCTCCCCGCACCAACGGCGTCTTCGCCGGCACGCACTGGCTGGTCACCGAGCACGAGGAGGGCATCGTCAGCCTCTCCTCGGCCGGCACCACCCGGGGGCCGCGCTATCTGGCCGGCCGTCCCGCCACCACCAGCGTGGGTCTCGCGCCCGACGCCGAGCCACCGCACCTCGGTGCCCGCTGGCGGGTCCACGACGTCGGCTCGGACCTGATCTCGCTGCAGTGCCTGGATCACGACCTGTTCCTCGGCGGGATCACCGATCCGGCGATTCGCTCGGTGACGCTCGTCGACACTGCCACCGGCCCGGGCTCGAGTGGCACGCGGTGGGTGGTGACGGTGGTGGCCAGACCCGTCCTCACCGTCGAGACCGACCGCACCGGGGAGCGCGTGGTCCTGCGCGTCAGCGGCACCGGCTTCAGCCCCAACGACCTGCTCAGGTTCGCTGCCGAAGGCATCTGGGGCGACGAACCCCGGTTGCCCCGCGCCCTGCCCGGCTCCGTCCGCACCGACGAGCACGGCTCGTTCACCGGCCTGGACATCGACATCGCCCCCGCGTCGACCCAACCCAACAATCCCGCGGTCGTCATCCGGGCCCTCGACCGGCACGGGCTCACCGCGATCGCCACCACCGATGGCTATTCCGCGTGGAGTCGTGATCCGCAGCCTCTCTAGGCTGCAGCCATGGCCTTCAGAAACGTCGACGAATTCAACGGCCTGCGGGTCGTCCGGTTCGAGGGCGAACTCCCGGCGGACCCCACGACCATGATGCCGCGCGTGAGCGTTCTCGAGGCGGGCGGCGACCTGGTCGCCCTGATCCGCCGGCTGCTCGCCCAGCCCGGCTCCCGGCAACTCCGAGGCCTTTCGATCGGCGCGTGGGCCGAACCCGCCGAGCAGGGGCCCCGCCCCGTCCTCGCGGAGTTGTTCGACATCGCCGACCACCTGCCGAGCCTCACCACCATGGTCTTCGGCGACCTGGGCTTCGAACAGTGCGAGGTGTCCTGGATCAACAACGACGAGCTCGGCCCCATGCTCAACCGGTTTCCGCAGCTGGAGGCGGTGCTCGTGCGCGGCGGAAAGGGGCTGGGGCTGGCGGATCTCGACCTGCCACAGCTGCACACGCTGGTCGTGCAGACCGGCGGCCTCGATGCCGGCGTCGTCCAGCAACTCCTGGACGCACGCCTCCCCGCCCTGCGCCACCTCGAGCTCTACCTCGGTGCCGAGGACCATGGCGCCACCACCACGTTGCCGGACGTCGCACCGATCATCTCGGGCCACGCCTTCCCCGGTCTGCGCTATCTGGGGATCAAGAACAGCGAGTTCCAAGACGAGATCGCGATCGCGGTCAGCCAGTCGCCGCTGCTGCCGCGCCTGGAGGTCCTCGACCTGTCCCTGGGGATCCTGACCGACGCGGGAGCCCGAGCCTTGATCGCCGCACCCGCCCTCCGGCAGCTGCGCGAGCTCAACCTGTCCCACCACTGGCTGACCGACGAGATGATCGCGCGGGTCCAGGGACTCGGCATCCAGGTCGATGTCTCAGACCGGATGGGGCGCGCGGACGAGGACTACCGTTGCGTCGCAATCGGTGAGTGACCTCACCCCTGCCCAAAAGAGCCATCATGGCCACGCTCGTTCAGTTCGACTTCCCCGCGACCGCCCCTGGGGTGGCGAGATGTCGGCGGCGTAGGCCCCGCTCAGCTGACCTCGTCCTCCGCGACGCCGACGCCGACGCCGAGGTCATGGAGGAACGTCTCGGCCCAGTGGTCGATGTCATGGGTGAACACCTGCCGGCGCAGGGCCCGCATGCGGCGGCGCTTCTCGGTCGTGGTCGCCTCCGCGGCCTTGACGATCGTGGCCTTCATGCCGTTGATGTCATAGGGATTCACCTGCCACGCCTGCTTCAGCTCACGTGCGGCCCCGGCGAATTCGCTCAGCACCAGCGCACCGTCGCCGGTGCCGCGGCACGCCACGTATTCCTTCGCGACCAGGTTCATCCCGTCGCGCAACGGCGTCACGACCATCACATCGGCAGCCCGATAGAGCGCCGCCATCTCTTCTCGCGGATAGCCCGAGTGCAGATAGGTGATCGGCGCGCGCCCGATCTGGCCCATATCGCCGTTGATCCGGCCGACCAGCAGCTCGATGTCGTCGCGCAGCCGCTTGTATTCGTCCACTCGCTCCCGCGAGGGCGTCGCCACCTGCAGGAAGACCGCCTTCTCGGGATCGAGCTGGCCTGACTTGAACAGCTCGCCGAAGGCCCGGATCCGCTGGCGCAGCCCCTTGGTGTAATCGAGCCGGTCCACGCCCAGGAACACGATGTCCGCGTCGAGGTCGTCGCGGATCTGCTGCGCCCGCGCCTTGGTCTCGGGCAGGTTGGCCATCTCCTGGAAGGCGTGGGCGTCGATCGAGATGGGGTACGCCCCCGCGCGGCCCCGGGTGCCGTCCGGGCGGACGAACTCGCCGCGCTTGGTCTCGAAACCCAGCCGGTCGCGGAGCAGCCGCAGGAAGTTGGCCGCACCACCGGGCACCTGGAAACCGACCAGATCGGCCCCGGTCAGGCCCTTCAGGATCTCCTGGCGCCACGGCAGTTGCTGGAACAGCTCCTGGGGCGGGAACGGGATGTGCAGGAAGAACCCGATCTTCAGATCGGGCCGCAGGGTGCGCAGCATCTGGGGCACGAGCTGGAGCTGATAGTCCTGGACCCAGACGGTCCCGTTCTCCTCGGCAACCTCGGCGGCCGCCTCGGCGAAGCGCTGGTTGACCTCGCGATAGCTGTCCCACCACTCCCGGTGGTATTCCGGGAAGGCGACCGAGTCGTGATAGAGCGGCCAGAGCGTGGCGTTCGACATGCCCTCATAGAACTCGGCCACTTCCTGGGCCGAGAGGGGGATCGGGACCATGTCGATCCCGTCGTGCTCGAACGGCTCCAAGGTTTCATCGGGTGAGCCATGCCAGCCGATCCACGCACCGTCCTTGGCCTTCATGATGGGTTCCAAGGCGGTGACCAAGCCACCGGGCGACGTCCGCCAACCAGCGTTCCCCGCCGCGTCCGTGGTCCGTTCGACCGACAAGCGATTCGCCACCACGACGATGCTCGCGTGCGGGGTGTTCTGGCCTGACTGAACGTTGTTGGTCATGTCTACCTCCGCCGTCCACGCTAGCCTGTGGCCGGAATCCGCGGACATAAGG
>JAUNRO010000075.1:9022-11627 GCA_030544185.1 Propionibacteriaceae bacterium
TGGACATCAACATGGACATCAACACCGAGGCCGGACGGCAGGCCTGGGCGACCATCGTGGCGGATCCCGCCACCACTCTGGTGTGCAGCGATTTCGACGGCGTGCTCTCCCCGATCGTGCGGGACCCGGACTCGGCGTGGGCGGCGGAGGAGACCGTGGCCGCCTTGGCCCGGCTCGGCCGGGTCGTGGGCAAGGTCGCGGTGGTCACCGGCCGGATGGCCCGCAAGGCGGTGCAGTTGGGCCGGCTCGACGAGCGCGCCGGGCTGGAGCACATGTCGGTGCTGGGCCTCTATGGGTTCGAGCGCTGGGAGGCCGCGACCGGGGAGTTCGACGAACCGGTCGCGCCCACGGGCGTTGCCGAGGCGGCCGCCGAGATCCCCGGGATCCTCGCGGCCCTCGGGCTCGAGGCGGCCCGCGTGGAGGACAAGCGGCTCTCGATCGGCGTGCATACCCGGGAACTCGCCGACCCGATCGGTGCCTTCGACCGGCTCGCCGCTCCCCTGCGCGCCCTGGCCGAGCGGCACGGGCTGCGGATCGAACCGGGCAAGTTCGTCTTCGAGCTGCGCGCGCCCGGGGTGGACAAGGGCGACGCGGTCCGGCGCCTGGTCGAGGAGTTCGCGCCGCGCACGGTGGTGTTCGCGGGCGACGACCTGGGCGATGTCCCCGCCTTCGAGGCGATCCGCGATCTTCGCGAGGCCGGCACCATTCAGGGTCTGTTGATCTGCTCGGGCTCCGACGAGCAGGACGCCCTCGTCGCGCTCTCCGATGTCGTCGTCGCCGGCCCCCCCGGCGTCGCCGGGCTCTTCGACCGGCTGGCGACCGAGCTCGGCACTTGACCACCGTGCGCTGGGGCATCCTCGGGCTCGGTGGCATGGCCGGGCTGCTAGCCCGCGATCTGACGCTGGTGGAGGGCAGTGAGCTCGTGGCCGTCGCGTCCCGCTCCCTGCCCAAGGCCGAGGAGTTCGCAGCACGGCACGGGGTGCCCCGCGCGGTCGGCTCCTATCGGCAACTGCTCGAGGACCCGAGCGTCGATGTGGTCCATATCGCGACGCCGCACTCCTCCCATCGCGACCTTGCGCTCGCCGCCATCGCCCGCGGCAAGGCGGTGCTGGTGGAGAAAGCGTTCACGGCGACGTACGCCGGGGCTCGGGCGGTCGTCGAGGCCGCCCGTGCACGTCGGGTCTTCGCCATGGAGGGCATGTGGACCCGCTTCCAGCCCACGGTCGTGGCGGCGCGTGACCTGATCGCGGGCGGCGCCATCGGCGAGCCGCTCAGCGTCCAGGGCGATCTGATGGCCCGGCGCCAGTTCGACCCGGCCGATCGCCTGTTCGCCCCGGAACTCGCGGGCGGCGCCTTGCTCGACCTGGGCTGCTATGTCGTCAGCTTCGCGCAGGACATCCTGGGCGCGGCCACCGGCATCGACTGCCGGGCCCGCCGCTATCCCAACGGCGTCGACTCCGCCGCGGTCATCAACCTCCGGCACACCGCGGGTGGTCTCTCGACGCTCTCGGTCGGTTTCGACAGTTATGGCCCCGGGCGAATGGGAATCTATGGCACCGACGGCTGGATCGAGATCCTGCCCCGCTTCCATCACCCCGACGCGCTGGTCCTCCATCGAGCGGGCGCGGAGCCGGAGACTGTCCGCCAGGCGCCGCTCGGCCTGGGCTATGCCCACGAGATCATCGAGGTCGCCGACCGGCTGCGGGACGGTGCCACCGAGTCACCGACGATGCCGCTCGACGACTCGCTCGAGATCATGCGCATTCTCGAGGAGTGTGCTCGCCAGGCGGGTGTGACGCCTGGCGAGCAACCCGTCATCCTGGGCTGAACCGGTTTCTGGACCTCAGTCCGTGCCGGCCTCCGCCTTGGCCTCCTCCGGCATGCCGCCGGGGTTGGCGCCGCCCTGATCAGCCTCGACGGCGGCCTGGATCCGCGCACCGGTCTCGGCGTCGACGTTCTTCCAATACTGGAACGCGCGCTGCAGGACGTCGCCCTCCACCCCGCCGAGGAGGTGGCCCGCGACGGTCTCGACGAAACGCTCGCGCTGAGCGTCGTCCATCACCTCACGGACCAGGATCCCGGCCTGGGTCCAGTCGTCGTCCTCGTCCGAGCGCACCGTCTGGGCGGCACGAACCAGGTCGCCGTCGACGTTCCAGCCGTCCTCGGCCACCCCGGTTTCGTCGCTGTACGGCGTGCCCGCGCTGTTCGCCGCATACATCGCGGCGTCGCCGTTGTGGTCGTAGGCCATCGGGCCGTCGTAGGCATAGGTGTGGCCCTCCACCCGGTGCCGGTTCACCGGCAGCTGCAGGTAGTTCGCGCCGATGCGGTGGCGGTGGGTGTCGGCATAGGAAAACACGCGACCGAGCAGCATCTTGTCCGGGGAGAACCCGATACCGGGCACGAGCGCGGACGGCTCGAACGCCGCCTGCTCGATCTGGGCGAAGAAGTTGTCCGGGTTCTTGTTCAGGGTCATGGTCCCGACCTTGATCCGGGGATAGTCCTTCTTCGACACGGTCTTCGTGACATCGAAGATGTTCGTCCGATAGGTGAAGCCCTCCTCATAAGGGATCACCTGGACATGGAGGTCCCACTTGGGGAAGTCGCC
>JAUNRO010000076.1 GCA_030544185.1 Propionibacteriaceae bacterium
CGATGTGCCAGGACACCGGCACCGCGATCGTCATGGGCAAGCGGGGCCAGCACGTCCTGACCAGCGGGCCGGACGAGGAACCGATCTCCCGGGGCGTCTACGACGCGTACACGAAGCTCAACCTCCGCTATTCCCAGAACGCGCCGGTCACGTTCTTCGAGGAGAAGAACACCGGGTCCAACCTGCCGGCCCAGATCGAGTTGTACGCCGATACGCAGGCGGGCCACGAGAACACCTATAAGTTCTTGTTCATGGCCAAGGGCGGCGGCTCGGCGAACAAGTCGTATCTCTATCAGGAGACGAAGGCGATCCTGAACCCGGATCGGATCCTGCCGTTCTTGGAGGAGAAGATCCGCTCGCTCGGGACCGCGGCCTGCCCGCCCTATCACCTGGCGATCGTCGTCGGCGGCACCTCGGCGGAGTTCGCCCTGAAGACCGCGAAATATGCCTCGGCGAAATATCTCGACACGCTCCCCACCACCGGCAATCACGCGACCGGCCGCGGCTTCCGGGATCTGGAGATGGAGGAGAAGGTCCTCGAGCTCACCCGCAATCTTGGCATCGGGGCGCAGTTCGGCGGGAAGTATTTCTGCCACGACGTCCGCGTGATCCGCCTGCCCCGCCACGGTGCCTCCCTGCCCGTCGCAATCGCGGTCAGCTGCTCCGCCGACCGGCAGTGTCTGGGCAAGATCACCGCCGAGGGTGTCTTTATCGAGCAGCTCGAGTTCGAGCCTGCGCACTATCTGCCCGAGACCGTCAGCGATGAGCTCGGCGGTGAGGTGGTGGAGATCGACCTCAATCACCCGATGACCGACGTCCTGGCCGAGTTGGCGAAGCACCCGGTCAAGACGCGGCTCTCGCTCACCGGCTCGCTCATCGTCGCCCGCGACATCGCGCACGCCAAGATCAAGGAGCGCCTCGATGCCGGCGAGGAGATGCCGGACTATCTGAGGAATCACCCGGTCTATTACGCCGGCCCGGCCAAGACCCCCGAGGGCATGGCCTCCGGCTCGTTCGGGCCGACCACGGCTGGCCGGATGGACTCCTATGTCGATCAGTTCCAGGCCGCCGGCGGCTCGATGGTGATGCTCGCGAAGGGCAACCGTTCGCAGCAGGTCACCGACGCGTGCGCCCAGCACGGCGGTTTCTATCTCGGCTCGATCGGCGGTCCCGCGGCCCGGCTGGCGCAGGACTGCATCAAGAAAGTAGAGATTGTGGAATATGAGGAGCTCGGCATGGAGGCGGTGTGGAAGATCGAGGTGGAGAACTTCCCGGCCTTCATCGTGGTCGATGACAAGGGGGACGACTTCTTCGCCGAGGTCAACCAGCCGACGATGCTGACGATAGGCATGCGGCCGGACTCTGGTTAACGAAAGGAAAGAGGCCCCGAGTGAACTCGGGGCCTCAGAATGATGACTCATCCCCCAATGCAGCCATCGATGAGTCATTCTAGGAGGGTTCGTCCAGCTGGGATAGTCCTCAATTCTGAGGGCATCTGAGGACATCGTTCAGGGGGTTGATCGTGCAGAGGTTTGCAATCGGGTTGGTTGACGACCACTTCGCGGTGTCGCTCGGCATCACTGCACTGCTGGAGGAGACCGAGGACCTGCGATTGGTGGCGACCGCGCGCACGGTCGCGGAGTTGCTGGACACCGGGACCCCGGTCGATCTGGTGCTGCTCGATCTCAGCCTGGCCGACCGCTCGATGCCGGAGGACAACGTCGCCGAGCTAGCCAAGCGGGGCATACCGTCGCTTGCCTACACCTCCGGTGAGAACGCCTGGCTGATCCGGTCGGCCGCCCGCGGGGGCGTGCGTGGGATCGCTCGCAAATCGCACACGCCCGAGCAACTGATCGCAGCGATCCGGGGGTGTCTGCGAGACGACGCGGAGGCGCTCACCAACGAGTGGGCCGCCGCGGTCGACTCAGATCCCGGACTGGACGCGGTCGGGCTGTCCGAGCGGCAGCGCGAGGTGCTCGAACTGTTTGCCTGCGGCGAATCCGCCAAGCGGGTCGCATCGCAGACCGGGCTGTCGATCACCACGGTGAACGACTACCTCCTGCGGATCCGCGCCAAATATGCGAACCAGGGGCGGGCCGCGCACACGAAGGTCGATCTTTATAAGAGAGCCGTGGAGGACGGCGTTCTGCCCCCACCATCCCGCGAGCCGTGACCGCCGCGTCGGGCCTCGCACCGAGCCAATATCGGGCCATCGGGCTCACGCTCGGCGCGCTCTATTGCTTCTTCTCGCTGCGCGGCGTGCTCACGCAGCTCGGACTGCGGCCGGAGACCGTGTGGACGACGCTGCTCGTGTCCGCGATGGTCTGGGTGCCCGGTGTGCTGGCCTTGCCTGCATTCCTGGTGAACCGGCTCGACCTGGGCCGGCTGGCGTTGGCAATGGCGGCCATGGCCTATCCGATCGCGGTGGTGGTCTGGATGGTGACGGCACCGCACGACGACCAGGCGCGGGCAGATTTCTGGATCCACCAGATCCCCGGGCTGGCGGCGGTGGCAGCGATCCTGACGTTCCGTCGTCCGGTGGCGTGGTTGGCTCTGGTCGGCAACTGCCTCCTGGTGGAGGTCGCGATGCGGGAGCTCGGCATCGTCCAGGAGTGGGACGCCACGGTGGTGCGGGGCGTCTTCGCCCTTGCCTACTCCGGGTTCTTCTTCGTCCTCGTCCTGTCCATGCTGCGCGAGATCAACCGCTCCAACCGGGTGCTGGTGCGCAGCGCGCGGGACCAGGCCGAGGCGGCGATGATGCACGCCCGGGACGACGAGATCGCCCGGCTGGACCGCCTCACCCACGACTTCGTGCTGTCCCTGCTCTCCTCGGCCGCCGACGGCGTGCCGACCGACAAGCTCCGGGTCCAGGCCGAGACGGTGCGCCGGCAGTTGATCCAGGCGGTGCCGGGGGAGGACGAGGTCGGCACCCTGGGGGAGATGCTCGCCCGGATCACGCGGCGCTGTGAGCGCTATGGGGTGCCCGTTCACCTCGGCAGCGTCCAGGAGGAGCTGGAGATCCCCCGTCAGTCGGCTGTGGAGATCGAGGCCGCGGTCGAGGAGGCGGTCCGCAACGCAGTCCGGCACGCGACCGGTGGGTGCCGGGTGCAGGTCACCGATCACGGGGTCACCATCCGGATCTGCGACGACGGGCCCGGGTTCGATCCCACCCGGGTCCGGGAGCGGCTCGGGGTGACACAGAGCATCCTGCACCGGATGAACTCGCTGCCCGGCGGACAGGCATCGATCGACTCAGCGCCGGGCCGCGGGACTGTCGTGATCATCAGCTGGAGCCCGGCATGAGCATCGAGGCGCCGGTTGCAGTGCCGGCCGTGGCACCGCCGGCTCACCCCAGACGCGCCCCCTTCGCGCCGTTCGGGGGCTATGGCTGGTTCGGGATCCAAGTCGCCTTCGCGCTGATGATGACGATCGGCCACTGGGGGGACTACGCGCGGCCGTGGCTTGTCGTCGTGGCCGCTTCGGTCTCGGGGGCCATCTCCGCTCTGCCGCTGTCCGCGCGGTGGGCCCGCACGGCTGTCGGCAACCTGGCGGTGTTCGGCTGGCTGGGGATCTTCGGGCTCGTCGCTGCACAGGTCGCGGCTCCCCCTGGGGAGCTGTCCGTGCTGTGGCCCGCGACGTCCGCGACACTCGCCATGGGCCTGCTGACCATGGTCGGGCAGTGGCGGCTTGCCTGGTCGGTGACGGTGCTGGTGCTGATCCAGGGTGTCCTTTGGGGGATCGCTCGCAACGTGCCGCTGGACCTGGCCCTGGAACAGGTGGGCATCCTCACCGCGCCGGTCGCCGGCACGGTCTATCGGGCGCTCATGCGGACCGCCCGGCGTCGTGAGGCGACCGCTCGGCAGGAGGAAGCCACGGCGCTGGAGGAGATCGGCCGGCTGGCCTCGCAGGCCGAGGCCCGCCGGGAATATCGCACCCGCATCCTGCGCCAGGTCGGCGCCATCCTCGAGCGGATCGAGGCGGCGGAGGAGCTGACCCCGGCCGAACGGGATGAGTGCCGGCTGACCGAGGCCAGCCTGCGCGATGCCATCCGGGGCCGCGGGTTCGCCACCCGCGAGATCCTCCAGGCGGCCCGCTCGGCGCGGGAGCGGGGGGCGACCGTCAGCCTCATCGATGACCGGCGCACCGATTGCAGCGACGAGGTGTGCCGCAACGTCATGTCGGCCACCCGGCAAACGCTCGAACAGGCCGTCGGCGGGGACTCGTTCGTGGCCCGGCTGCTGCCCCTGGGCCGCCGCAACGTCGCCACGGTCCTGCTGGTGAACCCCGACGGCGAGGGCGTGCGGCGGGAGTTCACGATGCCGCCGTCGGGGAATCCTGCCGACGGCGCCGTGGAGCGACCGCCGGTCACGCTGACGGCCTGAGCAGCGGGCCGGCCCGGGCAGTCAGCCGATGCCGAGCAGCCTGGCGGCCGTGCGGCCGAGGATCGCCTCCCGCGCACCACCGCCGAGGTTGACCTCGCCGACGCTCGCCACCGGGTCCCGGTCGGCAAGGTCGAACGGATAGTCGGTGCCGACCAGCACCTGGTCCGCGCCGACGTCCTCGATCAGCCGCTGCAGCGCGGTGGGATCGAAGACGGCGGTGTCGAAATAGAGCTCGTTGAACAGGTCCCGTGGCGGGCGCTGGGTGGTCTTCGCGACCGCTTTGCGTTCCCAGCCCATCTGCAGCCGGGGCCGCACCGACGGCACACAGCCGCCGCCGTGCGCCAGACACAGCGGGAACGGGTGCGCCTCCAGACGTCCGGAGAAGATCATCCGGGCCGCGGCGATCGCCGTCTCCATGGGATAGCCCAGCACCTGTGGGCCCCAGAAGTCCGTCATCCGGGCCGGCGCCGGCACCGCCGATGGGTGGAGGAAGGTGAACACCGACCGCTGCGACAACAGCTGCCAGACCGGAGTGTTGGTCTCGTCGTCGAGGTCCTTGCCGCCCCCCTGCGAGCCGATGGCCGCACCCGGCATCCCGAGGTCGTCGAGACCCCGGCGTACTTCCCGGACACCATCCACAAAGCCCAACGGCACCCCGACCAGCCCGAGCAACCGCTCCGATCCCGCAACCAGCTCGGCGAGCGCATTGTTGCCGCGCCGGACCAACTCGACCACCAGATCCTGATCGTCGCAGGCCGAGCCCATCAGGAACGGCGGCAGTGAGATCGCCTGGTGAGTGACTCCCTGAGCATCCATCTCCCTCAGGCGGAGGTCATTGTCATACATCGAGCGGGGCAGCGGGAGCGGAGCACCGGGGCCCACCCCACTGACCCGGGGGTCGATGATGACCACGTTGTCGGTCTCGACTCGTGACAGATCCGCCAGGCCTTCCGACGCGAGCCACTGCAGCAGAGCCAGCGGCATCGCGTGGGCATGGACATCGACCACCGGACCGTCGGTGCGCCGGGGGGCGGGGTCAGCCATCAGGCCACCTCGTGGATGACGACACCCATGCCGTTGATCCATTCATAGATCGGTTCATATGCCAGCGCGCGCGTCCGGGCGCCCTTCATCGCGCCCGCGACCGCGACCCAGGCCCGGACCTCGCCCGTGCCGTTGCCACCCTTCATCAGCTCGTCGTTGCCGATGCTGAGCAATTCCTCGGGGCAGTCCTGCTCGAGCATCTCGAGGAACCACCGGTCGAAGTCCTGGTCGATGTCACCGACCCGGGGCTCGCCGACGAAGTGGGAGAGCGCGCCCGCACCGCAGATGGCGACCTTGTCCACGCCGTCGAACCCGCGGATCGCCTCGCCGATGGAGACACCGAAGTCATAGCAGTGTTGCAGCGTCATCAGCGGCGGGGTCGTGCAGTTCATCACGATCGGGACGAGCGGGAGATCGGCCTTCGGCGCGATCTCGTTATAGACCGTCATGAACCCGTGGTCGATGACCAAACGGTGGGACAGCGAGGGCTGGTGGCCGCGCTCGATCGTGCCCGCGAGAATCTCGCCGGCCAGGGCCGGATGGCCGGGGACCTCGACGCGGTCGATCCCGAGCCACTTCTCGACGGGGCCGAGGTTGGACTCACCGATCCCGATGCAGACCTGGGGCAGGTTGTCGAGGAAGAAGTTGGTGAAGTGTTCGCCGGAGAGCATGACCAGGGCCTTGGCCTCGGCGGCGACGACCTTGTCGCGCACCTCGGTCAGGGCGCCGAAGAACCGCTCGGCCATATCGGGCGGGGCCGACTTGGGGTCAGCCGACATCATCGGTGCATGTGAGGCGCTGAACCCCATCACGATCTCTGCCATCGCACGCCCTCCGTCTTTTCCATGGCCGCGATCTGGTCGGCGCGGAACAGCTGCTTGTAGTCCGCGCGTTTCCATCCGTTCGCGCGGCAATATCCATTGATGAGCACGGGGTGCACACCGAGGTCGTGGAACGCGGCCACGTCACCGTTCTGCACGGCCGCCGACTCGGCGTCGTCGAGGGCATAACCGTCGGTGACGATGTGGTTGGGCGCACGGTTGTCATCGGGGTCTTCGAGCCGGCGGAGATGGTCGAAGATGCACTTCTGCAGTGCGTACTGGGTCATCGCTGCCCCCTTTCGGAGGCTTAACCTACCCGGGGCCCACGACACAGACCAGACCGGCAAGGTTCCAGGGCCGATGGAGGGACCAGTGCAGTGCCTCCTGGGCCGACCACTGCGCCCAGTGGGCCTCGAATGCGCCGCGATCGCGCACCTCGACCGCAGCGCGGCGCTCAGCCGGATCCCGATGCAGCCAGATGCTCAGCGTCGCCAGGGCCGCGCTCATCGGGGTGAGCGCTCCGCAGCCCTCGATGATCAGCGGGCGGTCGGCGTCCAGGCTGACCCATTCCCCGGGGCGACGACCGGGCCAGTTCCAGCGGCGATAGCCCGGCAGGGTGGGGTCGAGCATGTCGTTGATGACCATGAGCGAGGCAGCGGCGAGTCCGTTCCAGCCCGGATAGCAGTCGTCCAGGGACACCAGCTGCGCCGGTGTGCCGGTGATCACGAGGCTTGTCTGCAACGCCACGGCGAGCGTGGTCTTGCCCGCACCGGCGCCGCCGTCGATCAGGACCACGAAGCGATCGGAACGCCGGCTGAGCGTGGGCAGGAGGAGATCCAACACGCCCTCGAAGTCAAGGCGGGGTTCGGCGAAGAATCGCTCGCTGGAGCTCACTGCCTGAGGCTCCGTCCGTTGGTGCACCTCACCAAGGCATTCTCACGAACGAGGCCGACGCGGGGGGTGAAATGCGCGAAATCTGCTCCCTGGACCCAGGACCTGGCGTGAATCGCCCAGGATTGGCTGCTATTGCTAAGTCTAAGAACGCGACAAGACTGCCCGAGACAGCCTGATCGCCGTGCGGGCCCTAGGCTGCAGGCATGGATTATGCGGACTATGGGATCGGCTTGGGCGACGCGGGGACGGTGCTGCGGGCCAACGCGATGAGCGCAGGCCTCGACGCGAAGGTGCCCACTTGTCCGGGCTGGACAGTCAAGGACCTGGTCGTGCACCAGGGGATGGTCCACCGCTGGGCGACCGATGTCCTGGAGGGCCGTGGGATGGGCGACGGCACGGCCTATGTGAAGCAGGGCCGCAAGGCGGGCGACCTGCTCGTCTGGTTCGACGAGGGCTGGGCGGAGCTGCTGCATGTCTTCGGCAGCGTGCCGGCGGATCTCGATGTCCCGTTCTTCCTGCGCACGGGGGACAGCCCACGGGTCGGGTGGGCACGGCGCCAGTGCCATGAGACCGCCATCCATGCGGTGGACGCGATGGCCGCGCGGCTGGGGCGTACGCCGGAGCCGGCGGAGACCTGGATGAAGCCCCCGCTCGCGGTGGACGGGCTGGATGAGCTGTTGCGCGGGTTCGTGCCCCGCAAGCGAGTCGGTCAGCTGCGCACGGCGCAGCCCACGACCGTCGTGGTGGAGACCACCGACACCGACGATGCCTGGACCCTCCGGGTGAGCAGTGACCCGACCACGACCGAGATCGGCGCGGCGGAGACACCGGATGTCCGGATCGCCGGGCCCGCGGTCGCGCTCTATCTCGCGCTGTGGAACCGGGGAGATGCGCATCGCGGCGCCTCGATCGAGGATCCGTCGGGATTCCTGGACCAGTGGCGCCGCGACGTCGCGATCAGTTGGGCGTGATCGCCGACCCGTTCACGGGGTCTCGGCGGTCCGGCTCACGCGCTCGAAGGCGGCCCGCACCAGCTCGAGCTGGGAATTGGTCATGTCCTTGAGAGCCTTCGGGATCGTGTGGTTGATCTCGGTCTGGGTGTGGTTCAGCAGATCCTTCTGGAACATCTGGAACTGGTTCATGAACTCGCCCGAGGTGAAGTCCAGCTCGGTGAGCTTCTCCACCCAGCCCTGCATGTTCTCCAGGTTGCGGGTGGCCTGCTCGAGGTAGGCCTCCTCGGCCGCCTCGTGGGCGCTGAGGAAGCGCTCAAGGGTGCTCATGGCGGCCTTGCGCTGGGTCTCGCCGGCCTCGGCGACATTCTTGAGCATCTTCTCGAGCATGTCGTGCTGGGATTTCACCAGGTTCAAAACGGCGTCAGCGGCGGGGTTGTTGGACATTGGGGAAACCTCCCGGTCATCGTGCCCGCGATCTGCGCGCAGCATCGCGCGAGCGGTGGTCTGCTAGCCAACCTAGGTGACGGAGGGCGGCTGGCGGAAGGGGGCGGCGAATGACCATGAGATCCGCGACGGGCCCCGCCGGATTAGGCTGCGGTTCGCCGTGTGAGAAAGGACCGGACGTTGATCATCCGCGAGGCCACCCCCGACGACATTCCCGCGATCCTCGGCCTGGTTCAGGAGCTCGCCGACTATGAGCGGGAGCCCGAGGCGACGAAGGGCACCGTGGAGAGCTACCGGCGGGCGCTGTTTCCGGCCGGCAGCCATCCTGCGGCGTACTGTCTCGTTGCCGAAACCGGCGGGCACGTTGCCGGAATCGCCGTGTACTACCTCACGTTCTCCACCTGGGAAGGTGTCCCGGAATGTGGCTGGAGGACCTCTATGTCCAGCCCGCCCACCGGGGGACGGGCCTCGGCAAGGGCTTGCTGCTGCAGTTGGCCGAGCTGTGCGTACGCAACGGCTGGACCCGGCTCGAGTGGTGCGTGCTCAACTGGAACACCCCGGCGATCGACTTCTATCGGGCGCTCGGCGCGGAGCCGATGGAGGAGTGGACGACCTATCGGCTCGAGGGGCAGGCATTGGCGCACGCGGGGACGCTGCCCCGCCGATGACGCAATATCCGGCTATCTGCTGATTGCTCTAGATAGCCCTAGAAAGAACTATCTGTGGCCCCCGCGCCGAATCGTCGTCCCCGCCAACCTCTCCGCAGATTTCACCAACGACGGCACGTATTCCGAGCCGAACCCGAGGGCGCTCGCCAGGGACAACGCCTCGTGCACGCCGTCGCCGACGGTCGTTGGATGGCCGAGGTCGCCGGCCAGGCGCGTGTAGTAGCGGACGTCCTTGCGGGCGTTGTCCAGCTCAAAGACCATGGCCTCGTAGTTCTCGACCAGCGCCTGCTCGATCAGGTGCAGCAGGGGATTGTTGGCGATGCCGATGGACAGGATGTCGACCAGCGTCTGCGGGTCGGCGCCGGACTTGGTGGCGACCGCGAAGGCCTCGGCCAGGGCGCTGGCCTGGGCCATGATCACGAAGTTGTTGAGGAGCTTGATCGTGTGCCCCGCACCGACCGGTCCGGCGTGGACGATGTTCTCCGCGCAGGCCTCGAGCAGGGGACGGACCTCGGTGAGCGTCTCGGGGTCGGAGCCGACGATCATGTTGAGGGTGCCCGCCTCGGCCTCGGCGGGGCCGCGGGTGAGGGGTGCGTCGATGAGGCGTACGCCCCGGTCGGCGGCGGTGTGGGCCAGGCGGCGGGTGACGGCGGGCTCGCTGGTGGAGGAGTCGATGATGACGAGTCCCGCCTGGGGGTCGGTGAGCAGGCCGCGGTCGCCGGTCACGGCGGCTTCGACGTCGGTCGCGGCCGTGATGCAGAGGAAGACCACGTCGCAGGTCCGGCCGAGTTCGGCGTTGTCGGCCGCGCGGGTCGCGCCGAGGTCGTCCAGGCCAGCGGGCTCGGTGCGGTTGACCGTATAGGCCAGCGGGAACCCGTTCAGGAGCAGGTTTTTCGCCATGCCGTGGCCCATGAGCCCGGAGGCGCCGATGAATCCGACCTTCGTCTGCTGCGGTGTGTTGGTCATGGTCCGATCATGCCCGAGGGGTCACGTCGTGGTCAGAGCCGGATGGGAAGCGTCGCCCGCCCGCGCAGGATGTATCCCGAAGCTCCGGTCGGTGGGCCCGCCGGCTTGAGTCCGGGCAGCCGAGCGGCGAGCGTACGCAGAGCGATGCGCCCCTCGAGCATCGCGAGCGGGCGCCCGATGCAGTGATGGATGCCCTGCCCGAACGACAGGTGGTCCGCGGCATTGGGCCGGTCGATGTCGAAGACCGCCGGATCGTCGAACACCTTGGGATCGCGATTCGCGCCGGCGATGAGGACGGAGACGAGTTGGCCGGCCGGGAGTCGCTCCCCGCCGAGCTCCGTCTCGGTCCGGGCCGCTCGGACCGTCGCCTGCACGGGCGGATCCCAGCGCAGCGTCTCCTCGATCACCTTGTCCACCGTGTCCGGATCGTCGACGACCCGGCGCCAGACCTGCGGGCGGACCAACAGCGCCGACATCGCGTTGCCGATCAGGTTGACCGTCGTTTCGAACCCGGCGACGAGCAGCAAGGTGCACAACGTGGCGAACTCTTCACTGTTGAGCTCTCCGCGATCGAGCGCGACGACGAGGTCGCTGACGACGTCTGACGCCGGTGCCAGGCGGCGCTGCTCGGCCAGGCGATGGAACAGCGCGTGCAGCTCGCGCAGGGCGATCGTCACCTCGCGGAAGTGGCGCACCGACTGCAGCCCGTCGAGCACGCCGCCGATCGCGTCGCCATAGCGTCCCAGCGCGGGCACTTCTTCCTCGGGGATTCCCATGAGGGCGGCGATCATGACGATGGGCAGTGGCTTGGCGTACGCCGTCATCAGGTCGACCGGCCCGGTCGCGAGCCGGGCGTCGAGTTCGGTGACGAGCCGGTCGGCAGCCTGCTGGATGCGCTCCTCCTGCTGTCGCATGCGCGCCGGGGCGAACGCGCCACTGATGAGCCGACGCAGGCGGGTGTGGTCGGGCGGGTCAAGGATGAGCAGCGAGAGGTCGACGGAACGCGACGGCGACGGGACGTCGGCCACCCCGAAATCGCGGCTGCGCAGGACCTGGTGGGACAGGGCGTGGTCCACCAGGACCACGCTGCGGATGCTCGAGCGGGGGAGCGGGCCGAGCGCGCGGATGCGTTCATAGCCCGGGTAGGGATCGCGTCGTCCCCGACCGGTGAACAGCCGGGCCAGGGGATCGCGGCGGACGTAGGCGTGGAAGCCGATGAAGGTGCGGCCGATGGCCATCTGGGCGAGTGTGTGGACGCTTTCGCTGACCTGCATGAGGGTCCTTCCTGGGTGCGCCCGGGTCTGCGTTTCCAGTGTGACTCATCCCGCCCAATTGCAAAGGCTGACGCACTATGTCCCATTCTGGGACAGGGGCTAGA
>JAUNRO010000077.1:0-9999 GCA_030544185.1 Propionibacteriaceae bacterium
CCACCGTGACGCCCACGGCGCCGCGCACCCCGACCAAGCAGGGGACGTCCATCCCCGTGGTGAAGGACCGGACCGGCGGCCTTGCCGCCACTGGGGGCTCGTTCGGCTGATCGAGGTGTACTAGGCTCCTGCCCGTGCTGCTCTCGGACCGCGACATTCGGGCCCGCGTCGATGCGGGGGAGATCCGGCTTGACCCATGGACTCCGGAAATGGTGCAGCCGGCCAGTGTGGATGTGCGACTCGACCGGTTCTTCCGGACCTTCGAGAATCATCGCTATCCCCACATCGATCCCTCGGAGGCGCAGTCGGAATTGACGCGCATGGTCGAACCGGCCGGGGAGGAGCCTTTCATCCTTCATCCAGGCGAGTTCGTGCTTGGCTCGACCCTCGAGATCGTCAGCCTGTCCGTCGATATCGCGGCGCGCCTCGAGGGCAAGTCCTCCCTCGGCCGTCTCGGGCTGCTCACGCACTCGACTGCTGGGTTCATCGATCCCGGGTTCTCCGGCCACGTGACGCTCGAGCTGTCCAACATGGCCACCCTGCCCATCAAGCTGTGGCCCGGGATGAAGATCGGGCAGCTCTGTTTCTTCATGCTGTCCTCGCCGGCCGAGCATCCTTATGGCTCCTCGCTCTACGGCTCGCGCTACCAGGGCCAGCGCGGACCCACGCCGAGCCGCTCCCATCTCAATTTCCATCGCACGATCGTCGAGTGAGTACGCCGGAGCCGGCGAACCCGGGCACGAACTGTCCCTGCGGCCTTCCCGCCGCGTACGCCGACTGCTGCGGACCGCTCATCGACGGCCGCCGGCTGCCCGCCACCGCGGAAGAACTCATGCGCTCGCGCTATGCCGCGTTCGCCCTCGGCCACGCCGACCACCTGTGGCGCACGTGGCACCCGCGCACGCGCCCGGCCGAGGTCGACCCCGGCGCCCTCAGCTGGCTGGGACTGGAGATCCTCGACGTGACCGGTGGTGGACCGGCAGACGAGACGGGCGCAGTCGAGTTCGTCGCCCACTATCGCCAGGGAAAGACCCGCGGCCGGCTGCACGAGCGGTCACGGTTCGCCCGGCGAGCCGGGCGGTGGCTCTATCTCGACGGTGAGATCGAGTGACTTAGGCCCAGGGCATTGCTCCAGCGGTAGCCTAGGCAACCAGCGTTCGCTGATCCAGGAGCAGACAATGGCCCCCGCTGCCTTCTCCGAGGCTGCCGACCTGACCGAACTGGTCGGGCCCGCTTGTGTGCTGGCGCGCCGGTGGATCACCGCCACCCGCGGTGAGGCGACCCGCGCCGAGCGTCAGTCCAACGCTCGATTGGCGGGGCTGGTCAGGGGCCCGGAGGGGTTTGACTTCTCGATCCGGTTCTCCGACCGGGTGGTCCGGCCCGAGAGCGTGCGCGTCGCAGCCCGCGAGCTGGCGCGCCTCCGGGCGGATGGGACCGCGTTCCTGTCCAGGACCGATCGCGCCCTGTTCGGTGCGGGCTCCGCGATCGTCGCCGCGGTGCCGGGGATCGTCGTGCCGCTCGCCCGGCGGAAGATGCGGCGGATGATCGGACATCTGGTCGTCGAGCTGGAGGGGGGCGAGCTCACGCGGGTGTTGCGCGAGTCGACCGCGGAGGGCTTCGAACTCAACCTCAACGTGCTCGGCGAACCGGTGCTCGGCGAGGCGGAGGCGCACGCCCGGTTCGAGTGCACGCGCGAGTTGCTCGCCCGGCCCGATGTGAGCCAGGTGTCGCTCAACGTGTCCCATCTGGTGTCGCACATCTCTGCGTGGGACATCGAGGACACGGTTCGGCGGGCGCGCCCGCGGCTGGCTGAGCTGCTGCGCGCCGGCGGTCCGGGGTCGAGTGTGAACCTGGATGTCTCGGCTTATCAGGACCAGGACGTCACCCTCCTGCTGTTCGAGCGAATCCTCGCCGAGCCGGAGTTTCGGCACAGCTCCCTCGGCTTGGCACTGCAGGCCTACCTGCCGGATTCCCGCGCGGCGCTCGAGCGCCTGATCGAGCTCGCGGCGCAGCGCCACGCGCAGGGGGGCGCGCCGATCAAGGTGCGGCTGGTGAAGGGCGCGCACCTGTCGGCCGAGCGGATCGATGCGCAGCTGCGCGGTTGGGCACAGGCCCCCTATCAGTCGAAAGAGGAGGTCGACGCGAACTATCTGGCCTTGATCGACCGCGCGATCTCGGCGGATCACGGGCCGGGCTTCCGCGTGGGGATCGCCACCCACAACCTCTATGACGTCGCGCTGGGCTACCTGCTCGCGCGGGGCCGGGGAGTGGCGGACCGGGTCGACATCGAGATGCTGTGGGGGATGGCCTCAGCGAAGACCCGGGCGGTGCGGGACACGGTGGGCTCGGTGATCGTCTATACACCCGTGGTGGCGCGCGCAGACTTCGATGTCGCGGTCGCCTATCACATCCGGCGCCTGGAGGAATATTCCCGGCCCGAGAACTTTCTGCACGCCCTGTTCGCCGGTGACATGACCGATCAGGAGGAGCGCTTCATCCGGTCGGTCGGGCAGATGCGCCAGGTCACCACGCAGCGGCGCCGGTCGGCGACGCGGCCCCGAGCGCCGGCCGGGTTCGCGAACACGACCGATTCCGATCCGGCATTGCCGGAGGTGCGCGCGTGGGCCGTGACCCGGGTCAGCGCGCCGCGGATGCCGGCCAGCACCCCGCTGCTGAGCGGGGTCGCAGCGATCGACGAGGCTGTCGCCGTGGGCCGGGGGGCGGGGGCCGCTTGGGCCAGGCGGACGCCGGCCGAACGCGCTGCCATCCTGCGTCGCGCCGCCGACGAGATCGAGACCCGCCGCGGTCAGCTCGTCACCGCGCTCGCCCATGAGGCGGCCAAGCTGATCAAAGAAGCGGACGCCGAGGTGTCGCGGGCCGTCGACCTCGCGCGTTGGCAGGCTCACTGTGCGCTCGAACTCGGCAACGACCCGCTGCGCACCGATGGCCTGACGTTCGAGCCCTCGGCGTTGACCCTTGTCGCCGCGTCGTGGGCGGAGCCGGTCGCGGACGCCGCCGGCGGACTGCTCGCGGCCCTTGCCGCGGGCGCGGCGGTGCTGATCCTGCCTCCGGCAGCGGCGCCGCGGTGCGCGGAGATCGTGGCCGAAGCGGTCGTGGCCGCAGGCGTGCCGCCGGCGGGTGCGCAGGTCGTGCGGCTCGCGGACAACGCTGCCGTTCGCGGACTCATGGCCCACGACGGCGTGGACCAGGTGGTCGCCCACGGCTCGGCGGAGGCGGCTGGGCGAGTCATCGCCTGGCGGTCCGGGCGCCTGACTGGGCACGGTGTGCTGGGCACGGCCGAGAGCAAGAACGCCATGGTGATCACCCCGGCGGCCGACCCAGACCTTGCGGTCATGGATCTGGCGGCCTCGGCGTTCGCTCACGCCGGCCAGCACCCGCGCTCGGCGTCACTCGCGATTCTCGTCGGTGAGGTCGGTGACGCAGAGCGGTTCCGGCGGCAGCTGATCGACACCGTGACCTCCCTGCGGGTCGGCTGGCCGGACTATCTCGGGGCCAACATGGGACCGATCATCGCCCCACCCGAGGGCGACGTGGCCCGCGCCCTGACCGACTTGGCTCCCGGCGAGTCCTGGCTGGTCACCCCGAAACAGCTGGACAGCTCGGGGCGGCTCTGGTCCCCGGGCGTGCGGGACGGTGTGCGACCGGGCTCCTGGTTCCACCGCACCGCCTGCCGCGGTCCGGTGCTCGGCATCATGCGGGCAAACGATCTCGATGAGGCGATCCGGCTGCAGAACGAGGTCTCCGGTCTCGTCGGCGGCCTGCATTCGCTCGATGAGGCGGAGATCAACCAATGGCTGGGGAGGGTTGACGTCGGGATGGCGATGGTGAATCGGCCGACCACAGCAGCGGTCGTTCGGCGCCAGCTGGTCGGCGGGTGGAAGGCATCGGTGGTCGGTCCCGGGGCGAAGCTTGACGGTCCGGACTATGTGGCCCAGTTGGGGCAGTGGCGCGAGGCCGGACTCCCGGTGCACGGTCAGGAACCGGACAGCGGACTGGACGCCGCCCTCGGCGACTTCGAATCGCTGCTGGACCATGCCGGCGAGCGCGCGTGGCTGGGCGCGGCGATCCGCTCCGATGCGCGCGCCTGGTCGGTGCTCCGCGAGCCGGTGGACCCCGCGGGCCTGACCGTGGAACAGAACCTGGTCCGGCGGATGCCGTGTCCGTTGACCGTCCGGGCGCTGGCCTGGTCGCGCGCCGCGGAGGTGGTCCGGGTGGTGCTCGCCGCACTGTGCGTGGGCGCACCGGTCTCGGTGAGTCTGGCACCGGGGGCCGGAGCCGCTGACGACCTCCTGGGCAACCTCTGGTTGCCCACGGTGATCGTGGAGAGCGACCGGGAGTTCGCCGAACGGTTCACCAGTGGCCGGGTGCGGATCGTCGGTCCGCGTGCCCACGAGCTGGCGAACCGGCTGTCACTGCCCGGGGTGACGGCGCTCGCGGACCCCGTGACTGCCAACGGCCGGCTGGAACTGCTCAGCGTCCTGCGCGAGCAGACGATCTCGCGGACGATGCATCGTTATGGCCACGTGGCCGAGCCTGGCTGGCATCCACCCACGACTCACCCACCCGTTGGGCCTCGGCGGAACCCGCTGTGAGTTCGGCGACGATCGTGTTGAGGCGGTCGGCCTCGTCGTCGGGCACGCCGAGGCGCAGGGTGACCATCGCCGCATAGCCGGTGTCGAGCACGGTGAGTCCACGCGCGCGCAGTTCAGACTCGACGCGGCCCGCGATCGCGTGGTCGAGCGCGAGGGTGAACTCGGCCTGCAGTTCCCGGCGGCGTACGCCCGCGGCCGCCACGGCCTCCCGCACCGCCTCCGAATAGGCCCGCACCAACCCACCGGCACCCAGCAAAGTGCCGCCGAACCAGCGCGTGACCACAGCCACGACCTCGGTGAGTTCAGCGCCGCGGAGAACCTCGAGCATGGGGGCGCCCGCGGTGCCGGGCGGCTCGCCGTCATCGGACGAGCGAGCCGTCTGTCCGTCGGGGCCCAGAATGAACGCCGAGCAGTGGTGCCGGGCCGCCCAGTGCTCGGCGCGGGCTCGCTCAATCACCGCACGGGCGCTCGCCTCGTCGGTGACGTGTTCAAGGCGACAGCGGAAGATCGACCGTTTCACCTCGAGGTCGACCTCGGCCGCGCGGGCGATCGTGCGATAAGAGCGGCTCACGCCATCAGCAAACCATCATTCGCTGGCGTTCTTGGTGGGGTCGACCACGTTGCCATACTTGCTGTAGCCGGATTCGTGGCGCTCCGGGTGATGCTCCTCATCGCCCAGCTCGGTCACCGGATCCATCGGCTCGGGGTCGATGTTCTCGCTGTAGGTCGACGCGTGCTTCTGCGGCTCCTGGGGGATGTCCTGGTTCTCGGTCATCACTAGCTCCTTCGATATCGACTTGTCGCCCATTGTGGCATCAGCTCGCCGGCGGCAGCGGGTGGGGCGTCCGCCTTGCCCGGATCTGTGGGTTGACTAAGGGTTTGGCGGTGGACCGCCACGCCCTGGGGTGCAGGGATTGGCGCACCTACGCTTTTCGGCATGCAACTGCTCGATACCTCGGCCTTCGGCCTCCCGCTGCATCCCCTGGTCGTGCACGCGGTCGTCGTCCTGCTGCCGCTCGGGGCGCTTGGGATCCTCGCCTGCCTGCTCGTGCCGAAGCTCCGCACGCATTATCTGCCGGTGGCCGTCGGGCTCGCCGCGATCGCCACCGCCAGCGCCGTGGTCGCGAAGTTCTCCGGAGAGGCGCTGTCCGAAGCCACGCGCCTGCCCGCGGAGCACTCCGATTGGGGCAATCGCACTCTCATCGCGGCTGTGCTGCTGCTGATTTTCAGCGGGGTGTGGTGGTTCCTGGGCCGGCGCCGCGCGGATGGCGGCGGGCCGTCGACGGCCGAGCGGGTGAGCGGCGGGCTGGCCGGTCTCGCCGCGCTCGCCGCCACCATTCTCGTCGTGCTCGCCGGGCATTCCGGGTCGGAGTCGGTGTGGATGTCGCGGTTGGAGGCGTACGCGGTGCCCGCCGCGCCGACGGCTCCCGCTGACCGCGCCGCCCCGGACGCGGACGACGACGCCGTTGCGACGACGACGCCCGCGCCGGGTGAGCAGACCTACAGCCTCGCCGAGGTCCGCGCGAACGACGCTCCCGAATCCTGCTGGGCGATCGTTGACGGCGACGTCTTCAACCTCACCGAGTGGATCACTCGTCATCCGGGCGGCCCGCAGCGCATCGCCAACCTCTGCGGCACCGATGCCACGCAGGCGTTCGCCAACCAGCACGGCGCCGCCGATCGCCCCAATACAGCGCTGGAGCAGTTCCGGATCGGTGTTCTGGCCTGACGATCAGGGCTGCTGCTCGGCCTCCGGTTTGCCCTCGGCCTGAGGCGCAGGCTCAAGCTCGGGGTCGGGCTGCGGTGTGGGCTGACCCCGCCGCACGGACTCGAGCAGCAATTGCGCCACATCGAGGACCTCGACGTTCTCACCCCGGCCCTGATCCTGCTCAGCGGTGACGCCGTCGGAGATCATCACGCGGCAGAACGGGCAGCCGGTGGCCACGGCGGCGTTGTCGGCCTGGCCGAGGACGGTCAACGCCTCCTGGGTCCGGTTGAGATTGACCCGCGTGCCGAGCCGCTCCTCCATCCACATCCGTGCGCCACCGGCACCGCAGCAGAAGGACGTCGTCCCGTGTCGCGGCATTTCCGTCACGGTCGCCCCCGGGATCCCACCGAGCAGCTCGCGCGGCGGGGCGTACACCTGATTGTGCCGGCCCAGATAGCACGGATCGTGATAGGTGATCGTGCGTCCGCCGGCCTCGCCGGCCGGCGCTGCGGCCGGGGTCAGCCGACCCTCGCGGACCAACCGGTTCAGCAGCTGCGTGTGGTGCACGACGTCGAGCTCAAGCCCCAGCTGGCGGTATTCATTGCGCAGCGTGTTCATGCAGTGCGGGCAGGTGGTGACCACCTTCTGCGCCTTGGCCTCGGTGAGGGTCTCCTTGTTCTCCTCGGCGAGCTGGAGATAGACGAATTCGTTGCCCGAGCGCCGGGCCGAGTCGCCGGTGCAGGTCTCGTTCTTGCCGAGCACGGCGAACGTGACGCCCGCGGTGTGCAACAGCTCCGCGACCGCCTGGGTGGTCTTCTTCGCCCGGTCCTCGAAGGCACCGGCGCAGCCGACCCAGAACAGATAGTCGACCGAGGTCAGGTCCTCGACGTCGGAGCCGACGACCGGGACCTCGAACGGCAGGCCCTTGGCCCAGTCGAGGCGGCCCTTCTTGTTCAGGTTCCAGGGGTTGCCCTTGGACTCCAGGCCCTTGTAGAGCCCGTTCAGTTCCTCCGGGAACTCCGACTTCACCAAGACCTCGAAGCGTCGCATGTCGAGGATGTGGTCGACGTGCTCGATGTCGACCGGGCACTGCTGAACGCACGCGCCACAGGTCGTGCACGACCACAAGACGTCCGGGTCGATGACGCCGACGGCACCGTCGGCCGAGATCTGGATCGGCTCGCCATGGGCCTGGGCGACTGCCGCCGGTGCGGCGCCGACCAGCGGCCGCTCCGCCTCGCCGCGCACCGTCTCGGGCAGCCCTTCCCGCGCGGATTCGGCGGCCTGCAACCAGGGGGCCTTGGCATACGCATGCTCGCGCAGCCCCATGATCAACAGCTTGGGGGACAGGGGCTTGTCGGTCGCCCATGCCGGGCACTGCGACTGGCAACGGCCGCACTCGGTGCAGGAGGTGAAGTCGAGCAGGCCCTTCCAGGTGAAGTCCTCGACCTGGCCCACGCCGAGCTTCTCGACCGCATCCTCGTCGAGGTCTTCCAGCGATTCCATCGTCAGCGGCGCACCACCCACGTTCAGCGGCTGTGCTGCGCCCAGTGCCGACCGCCCGCTCGACTCGCGCTTGAACCAGATGTTGGGCCACGCGGTGAAGCGGTGCCACGCGACGCCCATCGTCTTGTGCAGGCCCAGCACGATCATCCAGACGAACGAGATGATGATCTTGATCGCCGCGACCAGTGGGATCGCGGTGCGCAGGGTCTCCTCCGCGATCCCGCCCGGGAGCAGGAACCAGGTGAGCGGGAAGTCGATGCGGCCCGCGTCGAACAGCTGATATTCCATCGCCCGCAGCAGCAAGATGCACACCCCGACGGCGAGGATCGTCAGCTCGACGTAGACCGCCTGCCACGTCCGCGAGCCGAAGAAGCGGCCCTTGCCGATGCCGACGCCGAAGAACCGGATCGCCATCAACGTGAGGATCGCGATCACGGTCAGCCACGCGAGGCCCTCGGTGATCCACGCATAGACGACCCAGTGCCCGATCAGCGGCAAGGCGGCCTCGGGGTTGAACAGCTGCATGAACGCGTTCGGCAGGGTGAGGAAGAGCACGATGAAGCCGAACAGCACGAACCAGTGGGCGGCGCCGACCGCGCTGATCTGGAGCATCCGGGTGTGTCCCACGGTCTCGACCACGAGGTTTTTCCAGCGCTGCCCGGGCTCGTCCGAGCGGCCCAGCGTTGGCTGGCCCAGCTTGACGGTGCTCACGATGCCCGCGATCGCGCGGATGAATAGCGCCAGTCCGACCACGGCGGTCAGCAGGGCGAGGACGATGGCCACGGTTGTCACTGAGTACGCTCCCTTGGGTTCGATGAGAGCAACTGGCGCTCGCCCACGATGTTACTAGTGAGTAGCCATCCTGCCGACCATTCGATTGCCGAATCAACTCTCGCCTTGCGACTTTACCGAATGAAGGGCGGTCGCGGGAAGATATTTCTGCGCATAGATTGCGTCAGCCGACAGCGGCGCTCTGCTGCGACTGGATGAGGCGGTATGCCGCCTCGGCCGCCCAGTGTTGTTGACGAAACTCCTTGGCCCGGCGATGGATGGCCCGTTTGTCGACGGTCGACACATCCTCGGCGACGGTCTTGGCCGCGAGGTTCATCGCCTCCAGCAGCGCGACCAGGCAGGCATCGCGAACGGTCGGCTGCTCGCCCTGCACCAGGACCGCGAACAATCGCCGTCGCAACCCGTCCTCATGGCTGTGGTCGAGCGTCGGATAGGTCTTCAGCGGCAGCAGGCCCAGGAGCCGGACCTCCCGCTGCTCCAGGATCCCGCGCTCGACGAGGCGCTGCAGCACGGCGGGCTTCACCTGGGTGCGCAGCACCTGGAGCGACGTCTGCTGCCAGCGAGCCGGTCGGCCGGCCAGGCGCGCCAATGCCGCATCCAGGATCGGATCGTCGGTGGCCGAGTCATCGACGATCACGACCCGCTTGGGCCGCACGTCTCGCTCGCCCTTCTCGGTCAGTCGCACGCGGCCCCGGATGGCCAGGTCGGTGAGCACCGCACCAGCGAGGGCGATATCGGCGAACTGGCCGCGCATCCAGCCGCTCGTGTCATTGAGCAACAGCAGCGCGACATCCTCGGCGAGCAGGAACTCCGACACCAGTCACCCCCTGGGAGAGCGGGGGAGGAACGACAACGGATCTTCAGCGATCGGGGGTTCGCTCATGGCGTCAGATTAACTCCCGGGTCATCTCCCACACGAGGATCTCGCTGTCCTCGGCCGCCTGGATCCGCAGGCCGCCGTCGGCGGTGAGCCGGGCGGCGTCACCCTGGCCGAGCGGAGTGCCTTCGAGCGAGACGCTGCCCCGGGCGACGAAGACATGGAGGTACGCCGAGTCGGGCAGGTGGACCGCACCCGCGGCGGGCAGCCGGGCCACGGAGAACCCGGCGAACCGATTCTGCAGCGTGAGCACCGCCGAACCGCGGTGGTGGGGCAGGCCGGAGACGATCGGGACCAACTCGCCGGTCGCGAGTGCGGCGGTGACATCGGCCTCGGCATAACCGGGGGCCACGCCGGCGGTGTCCGGCACGATCCACATCTGCACCACGTGCGCCGGATCGTCGTGGCGAGCGATCGCCGGGTCGTGGCGCCAGACGTCATTGCGCTCCGAATGCAGGATCCCGGTCCCCGCGGTCATCCGCTGGGCGATCCCGGGGGTGATG
>JAUNRO010000077.1:10009-11482 GCA_030544185.1 Propionibacteriaceae bacterium
CGAGAACCCAGGTGACGATCTCCATGTTGCGATGGCGGTGCCGGTCGAAGCCCCAGCCGGCGTCGACGATGTCCTCGTTGTGGGTGACGAGCACGCCGTGATGGGTGTTTCGGGGATGCCCGAAGCGCGGATCGAAGGACACCGCGTCGGAGAACGAGGCGCGCGAGACCAACCAGTCCAGGCGGGTGAGCTCGCGGTCGGCCGAGCGTCGGATCTCCACGAATCGAAGCGTATCCCCGGGTGCCCGGCGCTCGGGCTGCACGCACCGGGCCGCGATGGGTCCCGCGAATTGTCGGAGCTGCGGGTTAGGGTCGCTGACGACAAGTCCACCGAACCCGAGGACCCGTGCGTGCTCACCTTCGAATCGGTCGCGAAGACCTATCCCGACGGCACCAAAGCGGTGACCGAGCTCGACCTGACCATCCCGTCGGACGGGATCACGGTGCTCGTCGGGCCGTCGGGCTGCGGCAAGACGACGATCCTGCGGATGATCAACCGCATGATCGAGCCCACGGCCGGGCGGATTCTCTGGGACGGCGAGCCGATCAAGGCGATGCGCAAGACCGCGCTGCGCCGCCAGATGGGTTATGTGATCCAGAACGGAGGCCTGTTCCCCCACAAGACCGTGCTGGAGAACATCGGCACGGTGCCCGGGCTGCTCGGTTGGGACGACCAGAAGACCCTGCTGCGCTCGCGGAAGCTGCTGGAGCAGGTCGGTCTGGAGGCGCGCCTGGGCAACCGGTTCCCGGCGCAGCTCTCCGGCGGCCAGCAGCAGCGCGTCGGCGTCGCCCGGGCGCTCGCCGCCGACCCGGTTCTCCTGCTCATGGACGAGCCCTTCTCGGCGGTCGACCCGGTCGTGCGGGCCGATCTGCGCGTGCTGGTCAAGGACCTGCAGCGCGAGCTCAACAAGACGATCGTGCTCATCACCCACGACATGGAGGAGGCGATCGACCTGGGGGATCAGATCGCCGTCCTGCGTCCGGGTGGACTGCTCGCCCAGTTCGGCACGCCTGAGGAGATCCTGGACGACCCGGCCGACGACTTCGTTGCGCAGTTCGTCGGCAAGGATCGCGGCTATCGGTCGCTGGGGTTCGCGGCGATCCCACATCCGGTGCTCAGCGGGGTGCGGACGGTGCGCAACGCCGACCATGGTCTTCGGGGCGAGCACGATCAGCCGGTGCTCGTCGTCGATGCCGAGGGCTATCCGCAGGGCTGGGCCGACCGCGACGGCCGGGTGCTCGGCCTCGGTGCGACGTTCGCCCACCCGGGGGCCGCCCTGCGCGACCTCGTCGAGGCCGCGCTCACCTCACCTGTCGGCCGGGCCGTCGCAGTCGACAGCACCGGACGTTATGCGGGGGTGCTCACCTCGGCCGAGGTCATGGAACAGGTCCAGCAGCATCGCGCCGGGGTGGCCGGCAATCAGCTCGACCGCCGTGAGGCAGCGGCTGCCCAGGAGCAGGAGCAGGCGCAGGA
>JAUNRO010000078.1 GCA_030544185.1 Propionibacteriaceae bacterium
CGTCCCGGCCAAGAAAGCCCCGGCCAAGAAGACGACGACCGCCCAGAAGACGGCCCCGGCGAGTTCCGAGTGACTGATGGCCAGACACCCGAAGCGCCGGGAGGCGGTGATCGAACCGGTCGGTGACGTCCGGCGGTTCGAGATGCCGTTCACGGCCGCGCCGGGGCGCTTGGTCAACCCGGAGATCGGGCTGCGCAGCATCTCGCTGCGCTCGGGTGAGTTCGCGCCCTACACGATGGACGTCACGGTCCTCGATGCGCCGGATCTGCGGCTCGTGCGGGCCGGGGTCTGGCTCGCCCACCGTGTCGTCGACGGTCGCGGCGAGTGGTATCTCGCGACCGACCGCTGGACCCCCTGGCTCCCGGCGGAGCGCGTCGAGCAGATGGGTGATGTCGACCTGCCCGACGTCTTCGCCGATCTGGTCCGGCCGTTCCGGCGCGGTGCGGCCCTCGGGCCGGTGGCGGCGCTGACCTGCGAGCGCGAGGAGTTCGCCCTGCGCGGGCCGTCCGCGGAGCTTGTCGCCGTGTTCCGCGACGATCAGGTCCAGGTCCGCTCCGGCGGCGTGGTGACCGCGAGCTATCGCGAGGTCACCCTGACCGGTGTGGCCGGCCGGCTCACCGGAGCGCAGTTGGCCTGGCTGACCGAGGTGCTCTGCGGTGTGGGGGCCACCCGGGTCGAGGAGTTCCCGCCGCTCGCCCAGCGGCTGGGGGCACCGGCGACCGGGCTCAGCGACGTCCCCGAACCGCGCGAGTGCCGGCCCGGCGACTCCCTGGACCGCGTCTGGGCCTTCCGTCTCGGGCGCCGGATGCGGGAGCTCACCTATGGCGACCTGGCGCTGCGGGCCGAGACGCCGGGCGCTCACGACGACCTGGCCGCAACGCTGCGCGATATCCGGGCGCAATTGCGCGGGTTCGTGCCCCTCATCGATCGCAGCTGGGCGCGCGGCCTGACCGACGAGATCGACTGGGTGCTCGATGCCCTGGTCGCGACTGACCGCCTCGACCGCGTCCTCAACGGCGAGCGCTATCTGCGCCTGCTCGACCGGCTGATGTCGGCCACCCGGGCGCCGGCCCTCGGCGGGCACAGTGACAAGGCCGCCGGGACCGCGCTCAGCGAGCACTTCGGCCAGCGCCTCAGCGAGTTCCTAACCGCCGCCGACGCGCTGACCCCGGAGAGCGCCGACGAAGCCTGGCAGGCCGCGCGCACGGCCGCGGTCGCGCTCGGCGACAGCGCCCGGGTCCAGATCCGCCCCGGCGAGGGGATCCAGCGCATCGAGCGCCGGGCCGGCAAGCTCGCCCGGCGGCTGGGGGAATGCGTGCGGGGGAGTGAGGAGTACGCCGGACTGGACTTCGACCGGCTCACCACGAAGGAGGCCTTCGCCGAGGGCCGCCGCATGGAGCGGGTGTTCGCCGGGCAGCACGAGGCGCGGGTCGGGTTCCTCCAGCGGCTCCCTCGCTATCGCCGCGAGCTGGCGCGCACCGAACGACCCGCGGGGAAGCGCCCGCGGCGGACTCGCAAAGGCCGCAAGACCCGGCAGGGGGCACGATGACGGGACTGTTCCTGGTGTTCGAGGGCGGCGACGGGGTGGGCAAGTCCACCCAGGTCGAGCTGCTCGCGCAATGGCTCACCGAGCGGGGTGAGCGGGTGCTGGTGACGCATGAACCGGGGGGGACGCCGGTGGGGCAGAAGTTGCGCCAGATCGTGCTCGATCCCGGCTCCGGGGCGATCGACGCCCGCGCCGAGGCGCTGATGCTCGCGGCGGACAAGGCGCAGCATCTCTATGAGGTCGTGCGGCCCGCGCTCGTTGCGGGAATCACGGTTGTCTGCGACCGCTACGTCGATTCGATGGTGGCCTATCAGGGCGCGGGCCGGGAGCTCGGCACCGAGGAGATCGCCCGGCTCGCCGACTGGGCGACCGCGGGTGTGGTGCCCGATCTCACCGTCCTGCTCGATACCGATCCCGACCGCGCGGTGCACCTGAAGCCGGACCTCGATCGGATCGAGGAGGCGGGGACGGATTTCCACCGGCGCGTGCGCGAGGGTTTCCTCGCCTGCGCCGCCGCCGCGCCCGAGCGCTATCTGGTGCTGCCGGCCCGGACCAGCATCGAGGGCATCGCGGAGCAGATCCGCGAGCGCGTGGCGGAGCTGCTCCCGTGACCGTGTGGGCGGAGCTCGTCGGGCAGGAACCGGCCGTCGCCGTGTTGTCCCGGGCCGTGGCGGGGGAGTCGCACGCGATGACTCACGCGTGGCTCGTGATCGGGCCGCCGGGCTCGGGCCGGTCGAACGCGGCGCGCGCGTTCGCGGCGGCCCTGCAGTGTGCCGAGGGCGGGTGCGGTGAGTGCCAGGCCTGCCGGACCTCGCTGTCGGGGGCGCACCCCGATGTCACCCTCGTGCGGACCGAGCAACTGTCGATCGGCATCGACGAGGTCCGCGAGCTGGTCCGCCGGGCGCAGATGAGCCCGACCCTGGGGCGCTCCCAGGTGATCGTCGTGGAGGACGCGGACCGGATCACCGACCGCGGCGCGGATGCCCTGTTGAAGAGCATCGAGGAGCCGGCCGCCAAGACCGTCTGGATCCTGTGTGCCCCGACCGCCGAGGACGTGGTCGCGACCATCCGCTCCCGGTGCCGGCTGCTGACGCTGACCACACCACCGGACACAGCGGTCGCCCGGCTGCTGGTCGAGCGGGACGGGGTGGAGCCGGCGATGGCGGAGTACGCCGCGCGGGCCGCCCAGGGCCACATCGGCCGCGCGCGCAAGCTCGCCCGCGACGAGGAGGCCCGGGCTCGGCGCCGGGAGGTGCTGATGATCCCGAGCCGGCTCACCGGGCTGGGGCCGTGCCTGGACGCGGCGGCCAACCTCGTGGAATCCTGTGCCGCCGAGGCGAAGGCGGCGACTGCGGAGCTGGACCACCGGGAGCGTGCGGAACTGGAGGAGGCTCTCGGCTTCGGCACCAAGGGGGCCCGGCCCCGCCAGGCGGCGGCCGCGCTCAAGGCGCTGGAAGACCAGCAGAAGGCCCGCGCGAAACGGCTTCAGCGCGATGCGATCGACCGGGCGCTCACCGAGCTCACGGCCTATCACCGTGACGTCCTCAGCCTGCAGACCGGGGCGGGGGCACGGCTGATCAATCCCGACCTGGAACATCAGCTGACCGCCGCCGCGCGCAGCTCGACCGCCGAGGCCCCCATCCGCCGCATCGACGCGATCCTTGCCTGCCGCACCGCGCTGGAGACCAACGTCGCACCCCTGCTCGCCGTCGAGGCCATGCTCATCGGCCTCGTGGAGGCGCAGCAGCCGGTCTGACCCACGCCTGCGTCCCGTGCCCGGTCCCCGCGCGGCCCTGCCCCGCGCGGTGCCCGCCCGACTCCGACCCCGCTCCCGTTCCCGCGCCGTGTCGCTCCCACCGTCGGCGGGGCTGCGCTGCAACAATCGCTGGCAAAGGATCCTGGCGCGGACTCGCCAGGGCGCCTCCCGATCCGACTTCCCCTGCAGCAAAGGTTCCGCCCATGAGTGCTCGTGAGACCCTGCCCCGGCCCCAGCTCGAGGACACCCAAGCGATGGACCTCGCCGAGGTCCAGGAGGGCCCGGACGCCGAGACCACCGCGATCGTGCCCGCCCAGGACGACACCGTCGTCGTGCCGGCCCAGAAGGATGAGGAGACTTCCGGCGCCACCCGCGCGGAGGCCGTTGACGAGGCCGCCGTCGCCCGCGAGCGCCGGCGCGCCGAGCGGGACAAGGCGCTCGGCACCCGTCGCCCCGCCCCGGAGCCCGAGCCCGAGCCGGTCGTCGAGACCCAGCCGAAGCTGAAGCGCACCACCGACAAGTTCTTCGGCTCCTTCGGCCTGTTCCTGCTGCGCCTCGTCGCGGCGGCGATCATCGGCCTGCACGGCTTCGCCAAGGCGCTCGACATCACCGCCGTTCAGTCGATGCTCGCCAACACGGTCATTCCCGAGCCGGTGATCATGTCCTATGTGCTCACCGGTGCCGAGGTCGCGATCGCGCTCGCGCTGCTGTTCGGCCTGTTCACCCGCGTCGCCGGGTTCGGCCTGGCCCTGATCGGCATCGGGGCGCTCGTCTTCGTGCACTGGCTCACCAACCCGTTCGTCGGCAACACTCTCACCGGCGAGCTGGAGCTGCTGCTCGGCGCGGTCGGCCTGCTGTTCGTCTTCCTCGGTGGTGGCGGTTGGAGCGTCGACGCCGCCTTCCGCCGCCGCCGCGCGGCCGAAACCGCCTGAGCCCTGGGGCGTACGCCTCCGGCAATCGCCGGCCCGTCACCCGCGGGCCGGCGATTTGCGTCCGACTAGGGTGAACCTCATGCGCTCCGTCATGGCCGTCACCTTCACCCCGCACGGGCGGCTGAGCTATGTCGATCCGGGCCCCTTCGAGGTGAGCGTGGGCGATCACGTGTTGGTCCCCACCGAGTCGGGCCCAGAGGTCGCCCAATGCGTGTGGGCTCCCGAAGTGGTCGACGATGTGGCCGACGCCGACCTGCCCGTCTGCGCCGGGATCGCCGGCCCGGACGATCTCGCGCGCGATGCCGCCAACCGCAAGCGCCGCGCCGAGGTGCGCGTCGTCGCCAACCGGCTGATCCGGCGCCACAAGCTGCCGATGAAGGTCGTCGGCGTCGACTGGATCGACCGCAGCGACGACTTCGACCGCGGCGCGGTCATCTATTTCACCGCCCCCGGCCGGGTCGACTTCCGGCTGCTGGTGGGCGACCTCGCCCGCGCACTCAGCGCCCGCATCGACCTGCGTCAGGTCGGCACCCGCGATGCCGCGCGCCTGATCGGCGGCGTGGGACACTGCGGGCGCGAACTGTGCTGTTCGAGCTTCCTCACCGAGGTCGAGCCGGTCGCGCTCCGGCTCGCCCGCGAGCAGAACCTCACACCGAACCCCCTGGCGATCTCCGGGGCGTGCGGGAAATTGATGTGCTGTTTGAAATACGAGCATCCGCTCTATCTGGAGTTCACCAAGGAGGCCCCGCCCGTCGGCACCCGCGTGCTCACCGAGCAGGGCGAGGCCACGGTCATCGGGCACAGCGTGCCGTCCGACGAGGTGGTCCTGCGCATGTCCGCCACGGGCGAGGTCGCGCCCTGCAAGCGCGCCGATTCGTGTGCGGCCCGGCGTGCCTATGAGGCCGCTCAGGTCAAGGGCCGCAAGCCGCGCCGCCGGCGCGCCAAGACCGATGCCAAGACCGATCAGGACAACGGCTAGTGCGGGTCCGCGGCGCGATCGCCTGCCTGGTGGCGTTGGCCCTGGCCGGCTGCGGCATAGGCGCCCCCTGGGATCTGGGGCGTACGCCCGGGGCGGAGGCCCCGGCCCCCACACGCACCCCCGGCCCGCCACCGACCTCGCCCGACCGGCCGTCCCCACCGGTCCCCGACGTCCGCCCGCCGGGGGTGACGACACCGCCGCCCGGGACGGGGCTGGCGCGCTATCGGGAGCAGCCGGTGCGTTGGGAGGACTGCCGGCACGACAACGGGACGTTCCACTGCGCCCGGGTGCAGGCGCCGCTGGACCGGGCCGACCCGGACGGCGACGCGCTGACGCTGTCCCTGCTCAAGGTGCCGGCCACGGCAGAGCCGCGACTGGGCACAATTTTCGTGAACCCCGGCGGGCCCGGCGAGGGTGGGACGGGCCTGGCGACACGGTTCGCGCGCCAGGGCCTGGAGCAATACGACATCGTGGGCTGGGATCCGCGGGGGACCGGTGATTCGACGCCCGTGGTGTGTGGCTCCGATGAGCAGCTCGATGAGTTCTTCGAGACCGACACCTCGCCGGATGATCCGAATGAGCGCCAGCAGGTGATCGAGATCAACCGGGAGTATGGCGCCGCGTGTCTGGCCGGCTCGGGACGGCTGCTGCACCACATCTCGACGATCGACACCGTCGCCGATCTCGACCTGATGCGCGAGCTCGTGGGGGATGAGAAGCTCAACTTCTTCGGCTATTCCTATGGCACCGATATCGGCTCGCGCTATGCCCACCTGCACTCGGACCGGGTCGGGCGGATGGCGTTGGACGGTGCGGTCGATGTCACCGATTCGCGGGAGACGATCCAGGCGATGGGGTTCGACCGCGCGCTGGAGGCGTTCGCTGATTGGTGCGTGGAACGGCGCTGCTCGCTGGGTGCTGACCGGGCGGCAGTGATCGGCTCGGTCACGGGGCTGTTCGACCGGCTCGATGCGGCGCCGCTGTCGGTGCAAGACCGGGACCTCACCCAGTCCCAGGCCGTCACCGGGGTGGTCGTCACGCTCTATGGCGCCGAGGAGGAATGGCGCTATCTGCTGGCCGCGCTCGAGCGCGCCCGAAACGGTGACGGGAGGCTGCTGCTGCAGCTGGCGGACTTCTATAACGACCGACGCGCGGACGGGGGTTATGGCACGCGCACGGTGGCCTTCAGCGCGATCCGCTGTCTTGATGAGGGCGATCACGGGATCGTCGCCACGGAGGAGGAGGCGGCCGAGGATGCGCAGAAGGCGCCGATCTTCGGGCCCTATTTCGGCGTGGACTATGTCTGCCCGACCTGGCCGGTGGCGCCCATCCCCAGACCGGAACCGGTGGTCGCCGCCGGTGCGCCGCCCATCCTGGTGATCGGCTCCACCGGCGATTCGGCGACGCCCTATGAGCACGCGCAGGCGATGGCCGAACAGCTCGACTCCGGCGTACTCCTCACCTATCGCGGTGCCGGCCACGGCGCCTATGGCGGGCAGTCCGCCTGTGTCAACAACGCTGTGGTCAGCCATTTCGTCGACAAGCCGAGGACGCGTCAGAAGACCTGCCGGTGAGGCATTGTCCACGGCGTGGACACGTGTATACAGTGTGGACATGAGTCGGAGTTCCTGACTCACGATTGAGGAGCGAATCATGACCGACCACACCACTACCTGGCCCAACGGAGTCCCGTGCTGGGCCGACCTCACCGTGAGTGACCTTGAGCGCAGCAAGACCTTCTATGCCGACGTTTTCGGCTGGGACTACACCGGCGGCGAGCCGGAGTTCGGTGGCTATACGAACGCCAACGTCGGCGGCCGGACCGTCGCCGCGCTCGCTCCGCCGATGCCGGGCTGGGACGACCAGTCCGCCTGGGTGATCTATCTCGCCGCCGACGACATCGCCGCGACCCACGAGGCCGTCAAGGCCGCGGGCGGGCAGCCGATCATGGAGCCGATGCAGGTCGGTCCGTTCGGCACGATGGGCCTGTGGCTCGACCCGACCGGCGCGCTGTTCGGTGCGTGGCAGAGCGATGAGCACAAGGGCTTCGCGGTCATCGACGAGCCCGGCTCGGTGGCCTGGTGCGATCTCATGTCGGCCGACGCTGCCGCCTCCCAGGACTTCTTCGCCAAGGCGTTCGGGTTCAGCTATCAGCCGATGGGGGAGGGGTACGACCTGTTCACCGTCCCCGACCGGCCCGAGGAGCCCGCGGGCGGCATGGTCCAGGCCGCGGAGGGGATGACCCCGGGCTGGAACGTCTGCTTCCTGGTCGAGCAGATCGAGGCCGCGCTGGAGCGGATCGAGAAGGCTGGCGGCAAGGTGCACGGGGCGCCCGTGGACTTCGAGTTCGGCCGCTTCGCTCCCGCCGCGGGTCCCGACGGCGAGTTGTTCGTTGTCTATACGTCCAAGGCTGATGGCTGACCCTCACCGAGACACCTATCATCACGGCCAGCTCGGCCCGGCGCTCGTCGAGGCTGGGCTGGCCCTCGCCCGTTCTGGCGGCGCGGACGCCATCGTGCTCCGCGAGGTCACCCGCCAGGCCGGCGTGACACCCCGCGCCGCGTATCGGCACTTCTCCTCCCGCGAGGAGCTCGTCCTCGCCGTGGCCGAGGCCGCGCATGCCCGGCTGGCCGACGTGATCGGTCGGCATGCGGCGGAGATCGTGGCCGAGGATCCGGGGGAGTACGCCCGGGGGCTGCTGCGGTCGGTCGGGCGCGGTTATATCGAGTTCGCGCTGTCCGAGCCGGGTTGGTTCGAGGTGGCGTTCTTCGCCCTCGCCGATCTCGAGCGCGCCGAGGCACTGGCGGCCGCCGGCGAAGCCGGGCGTACGCCTTATCAGTTGCTCGGAGACGCTCTCGACGCGCTCGTCGAGGCAGGGGAACTGGCCGAGGACGAGCGGCTCGGCGCGGACTTGTTCTGCTGGTCGACGGTGCATGGGTACGCCGTGCTGGCGACCAAGGGACCCCTGCGTGGACTGCCCGACGAGCTAGTCGCGAACATGGCCGAATTCGTCGTCGAGCTGGCCCTGCGCGGGGTCGTCGCTTCTCGATTGTGAGCACCGCGTGAGGATCGCTATAGTGTTCCATTGGCTGGTTCGCCGGCCACGCCGCCTTAGCTCAGTCGGCAGAGCAACTCACTCGTAATGAGTAGGTCGGGGGTTCGACTCCCCCAGGCGGCTCCATTTGTTGAAGCTGGCCAGGCCCGTTGTTGGTCAGCCAGGCGTTTCAGCCTTGCTGGCTTGGCGCCGTTCCTTTCTAGAGCGCTGTGGCGTCCTGGTGGCTGGAAGCAGTCCCCAGCGGCCCTATGCAGGTGATCCGCTGGGCGTATCAGCTGCATACGTCCCCCCGGAACCACCCTGGAGGTGGTCAGCCCGCGCCCTCGCGGGCGGCCCGGCGTACCGCGTCGGCGATGACGTCCGGCACGGCGAACTGCAGCCCGTGCGGACCTTCGACCTCCTCGACATGGGCATCACCGAACGCTTCCGCCAGCTTCCGGACGCCGGCCGCGGTGGACACCCAGTCGTGCGCGCCGCGCACGAGAAGTGCGGGCGCCCGCACCTGCCGGAGGATGTCCGGATCAGAGGCTGCCATGGCTCTCCGGGGCACGCGCCACATGCGGTGGGGGCGGGAGCGCAGGAAGTACGCAATGGCGTACGCCATGAACTTCGGACGCTCGTGCAGCCAACCGCGCAGCAGCCGTAGCGCTGTCTGCGCGTCGCCGCCCGCATCAGGATCGGGAGCCGGCGCGATGAGGACCATGGACGCGACGCGATCGGGCTGGCAGGCCGCCAGATGCGTCACCACCTGAGCGCCCAGGGAATGGCCGACGAGCACCAGCCGGTCGACTCCGCGCGCATCAATCCACTTCCACAGGAGCCGGATGAGGTCCTCGGGCACGCCGAGCCGACCGCGAGAACCGCTCCGACCCGAGCCTGGAAGGTCGATCGCAAGTGCGCGCGGACCATCGTTGAGCGCCGCCAGCAGAGGCTCGAACGACCGCGCCGACATCCCCAGCCCGTGGATGAGGACGACCGGAAGATCCGTCGCACTCTGCGAACCAGCCGGGATTTCGAGCCACGCGAGGGTCAGGCCGTCGAGCCTTGTTCGGCAGCGCAGCGGTGGAGTTGACGGGCTCACGCCGCCATCCAATCACCAACTCCGCATCGGCGCGGAACATGGATCAAGCGAACGTTGGGTCGATCGCGTCGGCGAGGCGGGTCACCCCACGTCTCGCTGACCGCCAAGGGGGACCGCGTTCTGGCCGGCAACCGGGAACAGGCGAGAGCCTTCCTCGCGCAGCTCAGGTCAGGGACGGATGACCAAGATAGCTCGCGAGGGTTGCGCCGCAAGACCAAGCCTTCAACAAGGCCCATGTGATGGCGTTCGGTCTGGTGCCCTACTGGATCGCGTACTTGAAGGCCGACATTCCAACCAAGTTCGCCCAATTTCGGCCCAGTCGAGAAACCACGGCTCCACGCGTCCCAAATTGAATAGAACTGCAACCACCCCCAGAATATGAACCATGAAACTAAGCCCCGACCAACTCGCCAATGCGATTCGGGATCGCGATGATCTGCCGTTGACCAGCGCCCAAGTCTTTGACCAAGCGGAGTACTTCTATCCCGGCACATGGAAGGCGAAGTGGCCAACCGGTGTTCCCATGCCAGCAGTACTGACCGCGGTCGAGGACGGCTCGCGGAACCGCCAAGACGTCACTCGTCGCCACGTTTTCGACGCTTCAGAAAACGTCAACTCGGAAGCGGACGCCCTCAACCTGTATGTCATCATGTGCGGCTGGGGCGCTGGGCCACAAGGGCAAACAGGGTATCGCTGCCGCCTCCCCTTGGATCAGCCGGATGTAGGCGCCAAATTGCTCCGCACTCACCAAGCGATCCGCGGCGGAGCAGATCCCGTCGAGGTGTATCGCAGCTTGGCCACGGGTGAGAATCGGATCAAGTACTTCGGCCCCGCGTTCTTCACCAAGTGGCTCTACTTCTCCGGGTACGACACTCCGACAACCCAGCGGAAGCCGCTCATTCTGGATTCACGCGTCGCAGCTTCCCTCGGGTGGGCGTCTTGGGGATGGTCCCCCGAACTTTACGGGCAGTACCTCGAACTTGCCGCCGAGATTGCCGCCAAACTCGACGAAGCCGAAACCCACGTCGTTGAGCACGCTCTGTACGCCCTCAATGGAGACCTCATCCCGGCTAGAACCGAGTCCGATCTCAAGACGATCGTCGTCAGCGATATCCCAGAAGAGGTTTATGAATTGCTCACTACTCAGGCAGAGTCGAAAGCATTACGAGTCGAGGAATATACGCTTGAACTGCTTCAGCAGGCCGCCGAAGGACAACCGTGAGGCGCGAGCCGTTAAGCTCACCCTCACGACAGCTGGGTCATCTGATCGGCGCATAGACGCCGAGAGAAAAGGTCGCTGGAGCGCATTCCCCTCTCTGCCTTGCTGATTAACGCACCCCGTTCCCATGCCCCTTGGCGGTAGGTTGTCGGTATGGCGAAACCCCCGCGGTGGATCAAGCTCCCGCTTGGCTTGGCAGTTGCGGCCGCAACGGTGGCGACTGCGTTCGCCGTCAACCAGATGCGGTTGGACCGCGCCTCGTGGCCCTGGTGGATCGCAGCTGTCGCCGCGGCATTCGTCGGGGTGTGGCTGGGCCGGATCGGCCGCGGGGAGCATGGAAGCAATGAGGCAGAGGCTATGGAGGGTGGGAGCGCTGACGCCGGTAATCGTGGTGCCTTGGACCAGCGCTACCCGACACAGAATCGAGCGGTGGCGAAGGGCCGGGGTTCGATTGCACGCGCTGGAGACACCTTCGGTGATGACGGTCGTGAGGCTCCCGACAGCCAGAGTCCGACGTCGTGATCCGTCGCCAACCGGGACCCCGCAATATTGCTGAGGCGACCGAGGGCGGGATCGCGCTGGCCGGGGACAATCCCACGTTGGTGCTTGGCGACCGAGTCGACGTAGACGTCGAGGTTCGGGCGTTCTGGGAGCGCATCAGAGAGCGATACCGAGTCGGGGTCCTTGAGGACCGTGAGGCCGAACTGGCCGCACTGCGTTCGTTTCTCGACCAGGAAGGTCACGGCTGGTGGGGCTGGCAGGGTCCGCCGTGGTCGGGGAAAACCCGGTTGATGGCCGAGGTTGCCTGTTCTCCTCCCGGCGACTGGGAGGTCGCAGCGTTCTTTGTACGCCGAGGCCAAGCCGACAACAATCAGTCCGGGATGCTCCGCGCGATCATCCCTCAGTTGGCCG
>JAUNRO010000079.1 GCA_030544185.1 Propionibacteriaceae bacterium
TCCTTGGCACCCGTGTTGTCGGCGACCTTGAGTCGCGACTCCTGCTGGATCATGTATTTCTCCTGTATGTCGAACCGGTTCCCCGGGCAGCACGCGACCCCATGGACCACAGGGAGGCACACACCGGCCAAGGCCTGGTCGAACGGACTTTTGTGGATCAGTCACCCAGGAAAGGTCCCCGTGAGAGCGGGCTCAGACCTAAGGCAACCTGGCTAGCGTACATGACTTGCCGGAACGGGTGAAATCCGCGCGTCGACTCGGTGCCTCCGCCCGTCAGTCCAGGTCCTCCAGGAGCCGGGACGGGATGCGCTCCTGACCGATGATGCCGTCGACGAGATAGGGGTCGATCGGGCTCCCACTGCGGGTGATGCTCAGCTCCCCGGTGCGTTCGAGCACGACGAGCGCGGCCTGCTCGAGCTGGTGCAGCCCCGCCCGGCGCAGGGCGCTGCGGAGTTCGTCCTCGACGATGTGGGCCCGGCGGACGAGGTCGGTCTGGATCCGGCCCTCGATCATCAGCAGGATCGCGCGATTGTCGAACAGGTGCTCCGCGCGGGCGAACCGGCGCATCTCCCCCACCACCGCCTCCATGGCGAACAACGCCAGCAGGGCGAGTGCTCCGGCGGTCAGGGTCGGGGTGTGCCCGAGCGTGACGCGGCCGGTGATCGCGCCGACGGCGACGACCGCGGCCGCGTCGAAGCCGGACATCCGCGCCAGCAGCCGCTGCCCCAACAACCGGATCAGCAACACATAGAAGCCATAGATCGCGATCGTGCTGAGCACGACGGCGAGCGCGTCCCAGGCGTCGATGCCGATGCGTGGCCAGAGTTCGGCCCAGATCGTGCGCAGGAAATCAGCCATGCCTCATCCTGCACCGGGAGGCTCCGGGTCGCCGGTACGCCCCCGGTGCGCCGACGGGCAGGCCGGTGCGTCAGGCTGCGGGATAGAAGCAGGCGGCGCCACGCACCTGCAGCGAGACCCGGCCACGGGGCAGATCGCCCTGGATGCGGGCGACGACGGTCTCCCCCGAGTCCAGGCGGACGCTCACGTCGGCATCGTGGCCGAAGAACGTCACCTGCACGACCTCGCCGCTCGGCAGGCCCGGGGCCGCGGGCAGGACCAGGATCTGCTCCGGCCGCAACATCACCGAGCCCACACCGTCGCCGGCGTCGACCTGGAGGTCGCCGAGGCAGCTGCTCACGCAGCCCGCGACACAACGGCCCGGCAGGACGACTGCGTTGCCCACGAAGGTCGCGATGCCGCTGTCGGCAGGGGTCCGATAGACCTCGGCGGGGGTGCCCACCTGGACGATCCGACCCTCCTGCATCACCGCGACGCGGTCGGCCAGCGACAGCGCCTCCTCCTGGTCGTGGGTCACGACGACCGCGGCGACGCCGAGCTCCCGCAGCGTCTCGCGGATGTCGGTCCGCACGCTGTGGCGCAGCGCCGCATCGAGCGCGGAGAACGGCTCGTCGAGCAGCACGAGTTCGGGACCGCAGGCCAACGCCCGGGTCAGCGCCACGCGCTGGGCCTGGCCACCGGAGATCTCGGCCGGCATGCGATCGGCAAGATCGGCGATGTGCAGCAGCCCCAGCAGCCGCTTCACCTCGGCCCGCTCCCCCGCCCGGCGCAGACCGAACAGCTTCGAGGCCCCGGGGAGCCCGAACGCCACGTTCTGGGCCACGGTGAGGTGCGGGAACAGGGCGCCCTCCTGGGGCACCAGAGCGATCCGGCGCTTGTGGGCCGGGCGGGCCGTCACCTCGCGCGCGCCCAACAGGACGTGCCCGGCGTCCGGGGTCTCGAGGCCGGCGATCAGCCGCAGCAGCGTGGACTTGCCACAGCCCGAGGGACCCAGGATCGCGAGGAGCTCACCGGGGGCCAGGGACAGGCTCACCGAGCGGACCGCGCGCGTGGCACCGAACGACTTCACCAGACCCTCGAGATTGAGCGCGGGCACAACGGGCGACGTCTCCACCGCGACCGAGACATCGGCGTCCAGCAGTCCCACGCTCATGAGCTCCTCCTCGTGGCAAGGTTAGGCAAACCTTAATAGCTCAATCCTCGGCGCGTCGAGGAAATTCGACGTGAGATCGCGCACACTTCCCGCGGTCAGGCTGGTCCGGCCTCAGGTCAGCGGCTCGACGACAGCCTCCTCGACGACCCGCGCCCGGGCCTGTTTCGGCAGCGAGACCCGCACCAGCATCACCGCGGGCGCGATCGCGACCAGCACCAGGCCGAGCGCATAGGGCGCCGCGGTGGCGTACGCCAATTCCTCGGTGTGCAGCCACAGCCGGGTGGCGAGCGTCTCGAACCCGGCCGGGCGGAGCAGCAGCGTCGCCGGCAGCTCCTTCATCGCACTCAGCATGACCAGCACGAAGCCCGCCGCGATCCCGGGCATCGCCAGCGGCAGGGTCACCCGGCGCAGCACCATCGTCGTGCCGGCCCCCAGGGACCGGGCCGCCTCCTCGATCCGGGGTGAGGACACCACGACCGCCCCGCGGATCGCTCCCATGGCGGCCGACAGCAACAGCAGCACATAGGTCAGCACGAGCATGGGGACCTGCTGATAGATCACCCGGGCATACCGGATCCCGAAGAACACCATCGCCAGCGCGACGACGAGTCCGGGCAGGCCGTGGGCGAAATAGACCACGTGCTGCAACCCGCGCGACAGCCGCGACTGGGACCGGGCGGCATAGATCCCCAGCGGCAGCGCGGCCAGCGTCGCGCAGGCACCCGCGATCGCGCAGACCACGACGGTGTTCGCGATCACCTGCCCCAGCTCACCGGGCAGCCCGTTCGCCAGATCGCGCACGAGCCAGCCCAGGACCACCGCCACGGGATAGCCGAGCGCGACGATCAGCACGCCGGCCACGCCGGCCACGGCGGGCACGCGCCAGCGGCCCAGCGCGAGCGGCACCGGCGGCCGCTTCGGCCCCTGGGCCGTGCCGAGCGAGGCGGCACGGGACCGGGTCCGCATCTCGGCGGCGGTGATGAGCAGGGTCATGAGGATGAGTACGCAGGCGAGGGCCGCGGCCGGGAGCCGGTCGAACGAGGCCCGATAGGACATGAAGATCGCGCGCGTGAACACGTCGAAGCGCATCAGCGCGACGGAGCCGAAGTCCGACAGCGCATAGGTGGCGACGAGCAGGCCACCCGCCGCGGCAGCCGGGCGTACCGTCGGCCAGGTCACCCGGGCGAATGTCGTCCACCGGCCGCGCCCCAGGCTGCCGGAGACCTCCTCCAGGGTCCCGCCCGCACCGCGCAGCGCGGCCGCCGCGGACAGATAGACATAGGGGAACGTGCTTCCGCTCAGCACAAGGACCGAGCCCCACGCGCCCTCGAGACCGGTGGTGGAGATCCAGGCGTACGCCGCGACGTAGCTCGGCATCGCCAGCGGCAACGCGCACGCCACCCGCCACACCGAGCGCCCCGGCAGATCGGTGCGCTCGGTCAGCCAGGCGAGCCCGACCCCGATCACGACCGCGAGCGCCGTCACCGTGACGACCAGGAACGCGCTGTTCCCCAGCAGGGCGAGGGTGCGCGGGCTGGCGAGGGTGCCGAGGACGGTCTCACGGCGGCCGGTCGCGACGTGGAAGAGGAGGTAGGCCAGCGGCAGCAGCGAGAACGCCGCGACCACCACCGACAGCGCGACGATGATGCGCGGGGTGGTGGTGGTCGCGGTGGTTCTCACTCAGTGGATCTTTCAGATCATGCCGGCATCCCGCAGCATCGCCTGGGTGGCATCGAGCGAATCGAGGTCGTTCAGGTCGATGTTGTTGGCCGCGGTGAGGTCGATCGGGCGCAGATCGAAGGCTGGCTGGACGTCGGCCCGGACCGGATATTCAGCAGTCTCCTTGGCGAAGTATTCCTGGCCCTCCGCCGACACCAGATAGGCGATCGCCTGCTGGGCGGCCTCGGGCCGCTGCGAGCTGGCGAGCACGCCCGCACCGGCCACGTTGATCAGGCCGGCCGGGTCGCTGGCCGGGAAATAGACCAGCTGGGACTTCACTTCGGCGGGATCCTTGCCCTGGGCGAAGCGATACCAGTAGTAGTGGTTGATGAGACCCACGCCGACCTCGCCGCGCTCGACGGCCTCCAGGGCGGCGTTGTTGTTGGCATAGACCTTCGGCTCCAACGCCTTGAAGTCCTCCAGCCACGTCCTGGCGCCGTCCTCACCCTTGGCCACCCGCAGCGCGGTCACGAAGGACTGGAACGACGCGTTCGTCGGCGCATAGCCGATCTGGCCCCGGAACTCCGGATTCAGCAGATCATCGACCGACGTGGCGTCGACCGCGGCGGGCGAGACCTCGGCGTTCACCGCGGCCACCCGCGCACGCCCGGAAGTGGCGACCCACAACTTGTCGTCATCGATATAGGCCTCGTCGACACCCGCGACAGTGGCGTCGTCGAGCGTGGCGAGCATGTCGGCCTTCTTCAGCGCGCCCAGCGCACCGGCGTCCTGGGAGAAGAACACATCGGCCGGGGACCGGTCGCCCTCCTCCATGAGCTTGGCGGCCTGCTCGGCCGTGCCGGCATATTGCACCTCGACATCGCGGCCGAGCTCCGCCTCCAGTTTTTCGATGGCGGGGGCGACCAAGGTCTCACTGCGACCGGAATAGATGACCAGTGCACCCTCGGCATCGCCGGCTGCGGGGGCAGGTTCGGGGGTGCTCCCGCCGCCGTCCCCGCCACCACATGCAGCGAGCAGGAGGCAGGAGGTCAGCGCGGCGGCGAGCGCGCGGGCGGTTCTCTTCATTGACGAACTCCGTTGTTAGGGCCTACTTAGTTAGGCAAACCTAACCTAATCGCCGAAACGCGGGCAAATGTTCCCGCGGAATCTGCGTGAGAGGCTCGTCACATCGGCGCGTGCTCAGTTGGGCTGCGGCGGCGCCTGGAGCCGGTGGCCCACCTTCAGCGACACCTGATAGTGCGCAACCTTGCCGTCGGCGACGTGGCCACGAATCTGGGTGACCTCGAACCAGCCGATCTGCTCGATGCTCTGAGCCGCGGTGCTGATCGCGTTGTTGATGGCCTCGTCGATGCCCTGCGCGCTTGTGCCGACCAGGTCGATCGTGCGATAGACGTTGTCGCTCATGGGGGCTCCTTTGCCTGTTCCGGTGCGCCCCGGGTGGGGCGATCCGCAGCCTAATGGGCCTCAGCCACCGGGCTTCGGCTGGGTCACCAGCTTGAGCAGCGCCACGGATTTCGGCGCCATCGTCAGCATCGTCTCATCCCCCACGGGGGTGAACTCGAGTTCCCCGCTGCTGAACAGCGCCTCCGACGGTCCCTCGAGCGGGATGCGCGCGGTGCTGTCACCGAAATTGACGACGATCGACAGCACCGCACCGCGGACGACCATGAACCACTCGTCATCGGCGCTGTGTTCCGCGCTCGTCCACTCGAAGCGGGGATCGGTGAGGTCCGGCCAGGTTCGGCGCAACTGCACCAATTGCTTGTAGGCGTCCAGCAGCCGCGCGTGCTCGCCCTCCTCGATCTCGGCCCAGTTGAGCATCGACCCGGTGAAGGTGGATTCCGCCTGCGGGTCCGGGACCTCGACGTCGCCCCACTCCATCTTCTCGAACTCCGCGAGCCGCCCCTTGGTCACCGACTCGGCCAGATCCGGTTCGGGATGGGAGGTGAAGAACATGAACGGCGTCGAGGCGCCCCATTCCTCGCCCATGAAGATCATGGGCGTACACGGCCCAAGCAGGATCAACGCCGCCGCGATGATCAGCTCCTCGGTGGTGTAGTCCTTCGACAGCCGCCGCCCATCGGCCCGGTTGCCGATCTGGTCGTGGTTGTCGGAACACACGACCAGCCGCCACGTCGGCGTCTTGCTCGTGTCGAGCTGGCGCCCGTGTCGCCGGCCCCGGAAGGTCGACACCGTCCCGTCGTGGAAGAACCCGGTCTCGAACACCTTCGACAGCGCCTCCAGCGAGGCGAAATCCGCGTAGTAGCCGCTCGATTCACCCGTCAGATTCGCCAGCAGCGCGTGGTGGAAGTCGTCGCTCCACTGGGCCGTGAGCCCGAACCCGCCCGCCTCACGCGGGGTGATCAGCCGCGGGTTGTTCTGATCGGACTCGGCGATCAGGGTCAGCGGCCGGCCAAGGAACGCGCTCAACGCATCGACCTCGGCGGCCATCTCCTCCAGGATGTGCTCGGCGCGGTGGTCGGTCAGCGCATGCACGGCGTCAAGCCGCAGCCCGTCGACGTGGAAGTCCCGCAGCCACATGAGGGCGTTGTCGATGATGTAGCGCCGCACCTCATCGGAGTCCTCCCCGTCGAGGTTGATCGCGGTCCCCCACGGGCTTTGCACGGCGTCGTTGAAATACGGCCCGAACCGCGGCAGGTAGTTCCCCGACGGGCCGAGGTGGTTGTAGACGACGTCCTGGATCACGCCCAGCCCGCGGGCATGGCAGGCCTCGACGAAGCGGATGTACGCCGCAGGGCTCCCGTAGGCATGGTGCACCGCATACCACGCGACGCCGTCGTAGCCCCAGCCGTGATCGCCGTTGAACGCGTTCACCGGCATCAACTCGACGAAATCGATGCCGAGGTCGACCAAGTGATCGAGCCGGGCGATCGCCGAGTCGAGCGTGCCGCCGCTGCCGCTCGGACCCGGTGTGAAGGTGCCGATGTGGAGCTCATAGATCACCCCGCCGGCAAGCTGGCGGCCGGTCCAGGTGGTGTCGGTCCAGGTGTGCTCGGCGCGGTCGAACGAGCGGGACAGGCCGTGGACGCCATAGGGCTGCCAGCGCGAACGCGGGTCCGGTGTGGGCTGGGTCTCGCCGTCGATCAGGTAGCCGTAGTCGACACCGGTGCGCAGCAATTCCGCGGGAAGTTCCGTCGCCGACACCCACCAACCCCGCTCGGCGGGCTCCATGGGATAGGCGGTGCCGTCGGCCAGCAACTCCAACGAGGTGACGTTGGGCGCCCAGACGTCGTAGTTGATGGGCGGTGTCGCCATGCTTGTCCTCCGTTTGCTGGGGTGGTCAGGCGGGTTCTCTCACGGTCACAACGCACAGCCCACCAGGACCGGCTCCGGCACGAGGGTGATCCCAAATTTTTTCTCGACGCCCGCCCGGACCATCCGGGCCAGCGCCACCAGGTCCTCGGCAGCCGCCGCTCCCCGATTCGTCAGGGCCAGCGTGTGCTTGGTGGACAACGTCGCCCGGCCGGCGCCGACCTCGGCGCCGAAGCCCTTGGCGAAGCCGGCGTGGTCGATCAGCCACGCGGCGGAGGTCTTCACCAGCCCGTCCTCGGTGGGGAATCGCGGCGCCCGCTCGGGCAGCCCTGCGGCAATTTCGGCCGAGACGATCGGGTTGGTGAAGAACGATCCGGCGCTCCACGTGTCGTGATCGGCCTCGTCCAACACCATCCCCTTGCCGCGCCGCAGCCCGATGACCGCCTCGCGGACGGCATCGGCATCGGCCCGCTCGCCGACCTCGATGCCCAGCGTGCGCGCCAACTCGGCGTACCGCACCGGGGCCGACATCTCGGACAACGGGAGCCCGAAGGTCACCGAGAGCACCACCCAGCGGCTCGGCTCGGCCTTGAACCGCGACCAGCGATAGCCGAACCCGCACTCGGCCGCGGGGAAGGTGGCGAGCTCGCCGGTGGCCCGATCGAGCGCGCGGACGCTGGTGAGGGTGTGGGCGACCTCGGAACCGTAGGCGCCGACGTTCTGGATCGGGGTTGCCCCCACCAGGCCGGGGATGGCGGAGAGGGCTTCGATCCCCGACCAGCCCTGGGCGACCGCGTGCGCCACGAAGTGGTCCCAGGGCTCGCCGGCGGCGACCGTGACGCGCGCCCCGGTGTGCTCGTCGACCTCGGCCTCGATGCCGCGGGTGCGGATGAGGATGACCGTGCCCTCGAAGCCCTGGTCGCTGATCAGGACGTTGGAGCCGCCGCCGAGCAACAGCACCGGTTCCTGCGCGGCATCGGCCGCGCGGACCGCGTCGACCAGCTCCTGCTCAGTCTCGGCGACGACCATGGTGCGGGCCGGGCCGCCGACGCGCAGGGTCGTGAACGCGGCGAGCGGCTCGCCGGGCTGGGGCGTGCCGGTGGTCTGATGGGTGCGCTGGGGGTCAGGCACGACGGATCGTCGCCTTCCCCTTGCCCACCTGCACCTCACCGCAGGTCGCGACGAGCGCGATCTGGATCGGGCCCCCGCCGTCGTCGGTGACGGTGCCGGTGAAGACCACCTCGGCACCGTCGTCGTCATCGGGCACGGGCACGGGCTTGGCGAACCGGAACGAGCAGTCCGCGACGCGGGCCGGGTCGCCCGCCCAGTCGGTGACCACGCGCATCGCCACGCCCATCGTGAGCATGCCGTGCGCGAGCACCCCGTCGAGGCCGAGCTTCGTGGCGTAGTGGTCGGAGAAATGGATCTCGTTGAAGTCCCCGGACGCCCCCGCATAGCGGACGAGCTGCTGGCGGGTGAACCGGGTGCGGAGCTCGGGGGTCTCGCTCACGACGCCTCCTCGCGGGTGTGGAACAGGCTGGAGGTCATGGTGCACACGTGTTCGCCTGCGACCGTGTCGATGACCGTGGCCACTGTGACCATGTCGACCTGGCCGCGGACGCGGACGTTGTCGATGCGCAGCGTCGCGGTCACGTGGTCGCCGGCGCGCAGCGGCCGGGCGTACGCAAATTTCTGCTCCACGTGGATCGTCCGGTTGAGCGCAAGCCCCAGGTCGGGATCGTCGAACACGGCGTCCCAGTTGGCCAGCACCACCGGGAAGGTGGGCGGGGCGATCGCATCGTCACCTTGATAGGCGGAATTGTCGTCACCCAACGCTGCCGCGAACTCGGCGATCTTGCCCGCGGTCACCCAGTAGGTCAGCGGCGGATAGCTCCGGCCCGCGTGCTCGGTCGAAATCGGCATGCGGGCCAACTTATCGTGAGGAGCGTGACGCGAACGATCGTGCTGGACTGTGATCCGGGCCTGGACGACGCGGTGGCGTTGATGCTCGCCGCCGGGACACCGGGGATCGAGCTGGCGGCCGTGACGACGGTCGCCGGGAATCAGACGCTGGCGAAGGTGACCGAGAACGCGCGCCGGCTGGGCGGGTTGCTGGGTCTGTCGATGCCCGTGGCGGCGGGGTGTGCGCGGCCGCTGGTGCGTACGCCGGCGTGGTCGACCGTCCACGGCGACTCCGGGCTCGGCGGGGTGCAGCTCACCGCGGACCCGGTGGCGCTCGATCCGCGGCACGGGGTCGACGTGATCATCTCGACGGTCATGGATGCCGCGGCCGGCACGGTGACGCTCGTCCCGGTCGGGCCGTTGACGAACATCGCGCTGGCCGTGCGCAAGGAGCCGCGGATCGTGGAGCGGGTGGCTGAGGTCGTGTTGATGGGCGGCGGTTATCACACCGGCAACCGCACGGCGGTGGCGGAGTTCAACGTGCTCACCGACCCCGAGGCCGCGGCCATCGTCTTCGGCGAACCCTGGCCGGTGACGATGGTGGGCCTGGATCTGACCTGGCAGGCGCTCGCGACGCCCGAGGTGCTGGGCCGCGTCGCCGCGGTCGGGACGGCGGCGGCCGATCTGGTCGTGACGATGCTCGGCTCCTATGGAGAGGCCTATCGCGCGCACCACTTCGAGGCCCCGCCCGTGCACGACCCGTGCGCGGTCGCCTATGTCATCGACCCCACGCTCATCACCACGCGGCGCGCGCCGGTCACCGTCGAGCTCACCGGCACCGCGACCCTCGGCATGACCGTCGCCGACTTCCGGGACCCCGACCCCCAGTGCTCGACCCAGGTCGCGGTGAAGCTGGAGGTCGAGCGCTTCTGGGACCTCGTCATCGCGGCACTCGGGCGGTTGCCCTGAGCGCAGCGTCCGCACCGCGCGCTGGGGCGTGCCTCGGGAGAGCTGGGGCGTACCCAGGAACAAAAAAGAGCCGACCGCCCGCGGGCGATCGGCTCCGGTTGTCCCAGCGCGTCAGCGGGTCTCGCGGTGCGCGGTGTGGGTGTGGCACTTGGGGCAGAACTTCTTCAGCTCAAGACGATCCGGGTCGTTGCGCCGGTTCTTCTTGGTGATGTAGTTGCGCTCCTTGCATTCGGTGCAGGCCAAAGTGATCTTGGGCCGGACGTCAGATGCTTTGGCCATGGTCTTGTCCTCGTCGTTGGAGTGTCTGTCGATTGTGCCAGCCGGGCACATGGGTAGCGAGAGCGGGATTCGAACCCGCGACCTCACGATTATGAGTCGTGCGCTCTCACCAACTGAGCTACCTCGCCTTGGGCTTCCTCTCCGAGGGCAGCTCGGCGAGAAATCTCAGAGCCCCCAAGCAGAATCGAACTGCTGACCTTCTCCTTACCATGGAGACGCTCTGCCGACTGAGCTATAGGGGCCAGTGCACTTCCGTGCCGACGAGAAACTATAGACAGCTCCCGACACGGAAGGCAAATCATCTGCACACATCTCCGCCGATGCGATCAGGGGTCCTGAGCAGTCCGCGGGGCGCAGACGAGAAGCGCCCCGGACCTGGGTCCGGGGCGGATGCGTGGCAGGTGCAGGATTCGAACCTGCGAAGGCGATAGCCGACGGATTTACAGTCCGCTCCCATTGGCCGCTCGGGCAACCTGCCGTGACGCGAGGCACGATATTAGCAACACCTCCGAAGAACGCGAAATCACTTGTGGCTCCGCCATGGCGAGGCTCGCTCAGCGCCGCGCGACCCGCGCGGGTGCGGCAGAATGTGCCACCAGTTCAGACAGTCAGACTCCGAAGGGAACAGCCCGTGGCAGCCGACAGCTCGTTCGACATCGTCTCGAAGGTCGACCGTCAGGAGGTCGACAACGCACTGAACCAAGCGGCCAAGGAGGTCGCCCAGCGTTTCGACTTCAAGAACACCGACTCCTCGATCCGCTGGTCCGGTGAGGCCATCGAGATGGAGTCGTCCTCGGAGGAGAAGGTCAAGGCGATCTGGGACGTCTTCCAGTCGAAGCTCGTCAGGCGCGGGGTCTCCCTCAAGGCCGTCAAGGCCGGCGACCCCCGCGTTTCGGGGAAGATGTGGAAGATGACCGCCTCGACCGCCGAGGGCATCAGCCAGGAGAACGCCAAGAAGATCTCCAAGATGGTCCGCGACGAGGGCCCCAAGGGCGTCAAGTGCCAAATCCAGGGTGACGAGCTCCGGGTCTCCAGCAAGAAGCGCGACGACCTGCAGGAGGTCCAGCGGATGATCCGGGAAGCCGACTACGACTTCGCGGTTCAGTTCACGAACTATCGCTGACGAGCGGCCAGGCTCCGCTGACCCTGGCTGTGTGCCGAGGGCCCGCGTGGGCAGCGGTCCTGGATCCCGGGGATCACGATCTCTGCGCAGAATCCACGTCCAGTGTCGCGACCTGGCCCCGTTTCCCCTGGTCAACCACATCGGCGATCGCACTGGACGTGGATTCTGCACGGGCGCCCCAATCCGAGACCGGGTGCACTGAATCCCCCGCCCCCACGACCTCGGTTGCCCGCCGCTCG